>NZ_JBYCKR010000291.1:0-9196 GCF_057473505.1 Acidithiobacillus sp. TH-A35
GCCAAGGTTCGTGACCTCTGATCGTGAGGCCCTATTTCAGCGTGCAAGCGATAGCCATGTGACTGCATACTGCAATTCAACCAATCCCGGTAACTACGGTGGACCCAGGCAGTACCCAGGATGGGGGCGGTGTTGTACCCTCAGCCTGAGCGACCGGTGGGGGCATAGAGGTATTCATAAAAGTTGTCCATGGCAATGCCTTGCGTGTCATAGGCCGTGGCCTGAACGTCATTACCTTTGCTCCCTATGGCGACCATACAGGCATGCTGAGCGGGGAGCGCATTGGCGGCGATGAAAGAGGGGCCACTGCGGCCGCAGGCATTGGTGGGATATTCCTGATTCAGGCGCGATATCAGCGTCCCTGCCACGTGTCGGGCTTGTTGCGATGAGGCTGCGGCGAAGGCGCGTTCGTTGCGCCAGGCGGTTTCTATGGTTTGGCGTTCCTGCGCACTGGTCGCCTGGGACAACGCTTCCCGATGCAGTTGATCCAGCTTCTGTAAGGCGACATAGAGGTCCGCACGTACGCCGCTTTGCAGGTCAATGACGTGGATGCTCAGGGCGATGGCCAGGGCGCCATAGACAATAATGACGATGCCGAGTATCCAGGTAAAACGCAGACGGGCGGAGGCGGACGGACGTTCTGCCATCAGGAGTGTGGGCGCTGGGTCTGGTGGCGGCGGCGGGTGGGTTGCTGTACCCGGCGATCGGCGATGCTGCCTTCTTCATGCCGCACCTGGAGGCGATTTTCGGCGGCGAAGCGCATGATTTCAGCAAAGGCCTCCGGGCGAATCTCTTCCAGGCTCTCGTCTATGATAATGGCGGCGTTGCCATTGATAGTGGCGGGTTCAATGAGGGGCAGGTAATGAATCTTGTGGTCGGCGCCGAAATGGGCGAGTCCGACTCCTTCAATGAGCATCTCCGCCCAGGCGGACGGGCGGAATTTGCCACCGCTTTCGGTAACTCCGTCGATGATGATCATGGATGCCTGTGCTCCTCGGGGAAACGGGCGATGATAGCGCCCCGTTCGGAGAGAATGAAGGGGGTCACGGGAATGCCTCATCCGGGGCGAGGGGTTCGCAAAGGCTGTCCATGTACCGGGTGAAATCGGCACCTACCTCGGGGTGTAACTTGCCAAAGGCGATGGTCGCCTTCAGGTAGCCAAGCTTATCGCCGCAATCAAAGCGCCGCCCGGAAAAAAGATAGGCCAGCACCTGCCGCTCTTTCAACAGGTGGGCGATGGCATCCGTCAGTTGAATCTCGCCACCCGCGCCTTGTTGAGTTTGTTCCAGAAAGTGAAACACCCGCGCGGGGAGGATGTAGCGCCCCACCACGCCCAGATTAGAGGGCGCATTCTCGGGCTTAGGCTTTTCGACGATGCCACTAATCTGGTAAATACGATCATCCCAGGGCCGCGCGTCGACTACGCCGTAGCGGGTGGAATGCTCCCGCGCAATTTCTTCAACGCCGAGAATGCCCGCCTGATAGCGGCGGTATTGTTCCACCATTTGCGCGAGCACGGGTGGTTCGCCGAGCATGAGGTCGTCAGCCAGCAACACGGCGAAGGGTTCGTCACCCACCACCGGGCGGGCCATAAGCACGGCATGCCCGAGTCCAAGCGGGTAGGGCTGGCGTAGAAAAATGGTGCTGACATGGCTGGGCAGGATGCTCCGCACTTGTTCCAGCAAAGCCACCTTGCCGCGTTTTTCCAGCTCAATTTCCAGTTCGTAAGAAACGTCGAAGTGGTCTTCGATGGCACGCTTGCCGCGTCCGCTGATGAAAATGAGTTGGTCGCAGCCTGCGGCGATGGCTTCCTCCACAGCATACTGAATGAGTGGCTTGTCCACGACAGGCATCATTTCCTTGGCGCTGGCCTTGGTGGCCGGGAGAAAACGAGTGCCCAGACCGGCCACGGGGAAGACTGCTTTGCGGACTTCAGCCATGCTTCATCTCCTTATGTTGTGACGTGAGTATAACGAAGACTGTGGGCTTGCCGCAAAGCGCCCACGGAATGGAGTTATCACCGGTCTGGGTCAGAATGGCTCGGTGCTGTCTCTCTGCTTGCTTCAGTACCGGCACCCAGCTTATCGCGGATGGCCTTCCCTCCCCCCACCCCGCCCGCCATGGCGAAGCGCAGCGCTTGTTGCGGGGTGAGGTCGGGCAGGGGGATGACTTTGTCGCGTGGCACGAGGCAGGTGAAGCCGCCGATGCCGTAGCTCATGGGGATAAACACCGCGATACATTCCTCGGGCAACCGGGGCAGTTCGCTGAGGGTGTCGCGCGTAACCAGGCCGATGAGATAACCCATGTCGCCGCCCTGGCGAACCAGTACGGCACTACGGAAACCACGGTCCGTCCCGCCAAAAAGCAAGCCTACCGTTTCGTGAATAGTGCTGTAGAGGCTGTGCAGTACGGGAATGCGTCCGAGTACGGTGTTCAGTTTCTCAAAAATCCAGGCGGTCAGGACATGGGAGGCGAGGAAGCCGACACCAAGAATAATCATCAAGGTCAGCAACAAGCCCAGGCCGGGGATGTCGACGCCAAAAAGCGCCCTGATCGGTGCCTCAAATAGGTTGTTCAGCCAGCCGCCTATCCACAACACCACGTAAACCGTCAGCCCAATGGGCAGCGAAATGAGCAAACCCTGAGCGAACCAGCGGCGGAGGTGGATACGCTGGAAGAGTGATTTCTGGGCGATCGGAACGGGTAGTGTCATCGGGTCGTTGACGGAGTCAAAGTAGGCTCAGCATAGCAAGATCGGTGATGGGGGCAAAGCACCTGCACCATCGCTATTCCTCATTCCGCTCCTCCAGGCCCTTGAAAAGCTGTGGAGCCAGACTATGTTTACGCATCAGTTTGTAAAGATCAGTCCGGTGTCGGCCGGCTATGCGCGCGGCGCGGGAGATGTTGCCATCCGTGGCGCGCAGCAGATTTTCCAGATAGGTACGCTCAAAGGCGGCCTTGGCATCCTGCAGGGGAGGGAAGGCACTCTGGCCGCCCTGGCGACCGGTGTCGGGGATGGCATCGGCAGCGACCCAGCCTTTTTCGGTGACCGCCGCGGCAAAGGTGACGGCATTCTCGAGCTCCCGGACATTGCCGGGCCAGGATCGCTGCATCAACTTGTCGAGGGCTTCGGGACTGAAGCCCCGAATATCGCGGTTCATGCGCTGACTTTCCCGATCTAGAAAATACTGGGCCAGCAGCAGGATGTCTTCCGCCCTTTCACTCAGGCTGGGGACTCGCAGCGGGATGACATGCAGACGATAGTAAAGGTCCTCGCGGAAGGCACCGTCAGCGGTAAGGGCGTGAATATCCTGATGGGTGGCGCTGATGACCCGCAAGTCGACAGTCGTCTCCATTTTTGCGCCGACGGGACGCAGAGTGCCTTCCTGAAGGACGCGGAGCAACTTGACCTGCAGGGTGAGAGGCAGGTCGGCAATTTCATCGAGGAAGAGGGTGCCGCCGCTGGCGCTGCGGATCAATCCGGCATGGTCTTGAGTGGCGCCGGTGAAGGCGCCTTTGACATGACCGAAGAGTTCGCTCTCCGCCAGTTCGGCGGGAATGGCACCGCAATTGACCGCAACGAATGGGCCGTCGCGGCGCGGGCTGGCGTCGTGGATGGCGCGGGCGACACGTTCCTTGCCGGAGCCGCTTTCCCCGGAAAGGAAAACGCTGGCCTTCGAGCTGGCAATGCGCGCCAGTTCATCCACCAGCGCGGCCATGATGGGACTGCGGTGAAGGATGCTTTGTCCGGCTTGTTCGCGCAATGCGGCCCGCAGCTTACGGGTTTCCTGCCCGGCGCGGCGCTGCGCGAGCGCGGCCTTGGTCAACTCCTGCAACTCTTCATTACTGAAGGGCTTGCTGAGATACCCGAACGCCTGTGCACGCATGGCTGCCACCGCATTGGGGATGCTGCCATGGGCGGTGAGCAGAATGACGGGGAGATCAGGGTCAAGCGCCTGCACAGCCTCGAGCACGGCCATCCCATCCATGCCCGGCATGCGCAGATCGGTGATGACCAGATCGGGCTTGTCCTTATGCAATATCTGCATACCTTGTGCGGGATCATTGCTGGCCAGGACGTGGTATCCCTCACTTTCCAGCCAGAGGCCGAGCAGGCGCAGAAAGTCGGGATCGTCGTCAACGGTGAGTATAGTGGGGATGGGCTTGGGCATTTTAGGGCTGCTTGGGAACATGGTGGTCAAGAGATTTTGCGGCATGTTCGCGGAGGAGATTTTCCAGGCGATTCAGGCGTGCTTGCGCGGCAGCGGATTGTGCTTGTGCGTTAGCGGATTGTGCCTGGGCCAGTCTGAGTTTGGCTATACATGCGTCCTTGGTGGCGGTGTGCTCTTGCAGAGCGTGGACAACACGACGCAGAGGGAAAGTTTCGGCCGCCACGTCGTTATTCTGGGCCGCGAGCCCCAACTCTCTCGCCGCATTCCCCAAAGCCGTACCATTCAGCGGCCCGCCACTCAGATAACCATTGGCTAACGCCACATGGATGCGCGCGCAAGCGGCGGATGTGGGCACGCCACAGTGGGCGAGATCACTGAGCAATGTGTTGCGTGTTGCGCTGGGCAGAGGGGGCGGTGGGGCTGTCTGTGGCGTGAGTCGTGCGCAGGCACTCAGCGTCGCGGAGAGACCGAGCGTGGCGAGGATCGGAAAGACGTGAGCGATCCAGCGCATCAAATGGCTCCGACGTTGCGCGCTGCGGGCAACCAGATTTCGGCGCAGAGACCACCGCTGGAGCGATTGTGCATCCGGATCCAGCCGCCTTGGGCGCCCACCAGCTCGCGGGTAATCGCAAGGCCCAGACCCGTGCCGCGGGGCAGACTGTTGCTGACCGGCACCTGATAAAAGCGTTCAAAGACCCGTTCCAGCAGGGCCTCGGGGATGCCGGGACCGTTGTCGCCAACGCTAAAGAGAATGCCCCCTTGTTGTGCCGTTGCGCGAACCTCGATCCGGCCGCCCGCCGGACTGTATTTATGGGCGTTACTAACCAGATTGGTCAGAATCTGGCGCAGTCTCTGGGGATCTGCATACACGCTGAGTTCCTTCACTCCGTTACAATCCAATATCTGATTTTTTTTATCGGTCAGCGGTTGCATACGTTTTTGCAGGTCGACCAGCACTTCGGTAATAGGGATATCCTGCGGTGAAAAATCCAGGGAACGCGCTTGCAGGGCGTGCATGTCCAGCATTTCCTGAATGGCGGCGTACAACTCCTTGACCTGACGGACGATGATTTCGAGCACTTCGTGCTGCCGCGGTAACAGCGGGCCGATGCGCTCACTGAGCAGGAGTTCGCTGCCAGAGCGCGCCGAGGCCAGCGGAGTGATCAACTCGTGAGACACCTGGCTGAGGAATTCGTGTCGCAAACGTTCTTCTTCCCGCAGCCGCGCCTGCATGCTTTCAATGCTGCGGGCGAGATCGCGGAGCTCCTGGGGGCCTTCACTGGCGACATTCGTCAGTTTACCCGCGCCAATATCCTCCACGGCACGACGAAAATCCTTGAGGGGTCGGGTCAGGGCGGTGGCTACCCGCCAGGGAATGAGTATGCTGAGCAAAGCGGTGATGAATACTAGTGCATAGAGGAGTTGCACGGCACGGGTCCGCGCCGCAGCGGCCGCAGCGCCTTGCCGGGCGAGGAGCGTCGTCATCGCCAAATGTACGGCCTGAAATTTTTCTTCGACGGCGGCTTTGCTGGACTCCGCGGTGGCGCTGTTGCCAACGGTCTGCGCATAAGTGGCCAGGCTGCCTTGCAACTGTTGCATGGCCATCGTGAGAGCAGGGTGATTGCGGGTGGCGCGTTGTAGTGTTTGCAGGTCATGCTCTTCACTGGTCACCAGTTGGATGAAGGTCTTTTCATAACCCGCCTGCGGCAGCACTTGGGCAAGCTGACGAAAAAATTCTGCCTGATGCTGGGTGTTTTTAATTTTTAGCAATTGTTTTTGCAGGGGTAACCCGACCTGAACGAGGGTGTCGCTGCTGTTGCCGAGGGTGTGAATGGAGCGAACCGCGATGTAGACCACACTGCCCACCAGTAGCAGTATCGCCAAAGCGACCACCAGTACCCGCCGCGGGATGGAGTCGGCTCTGTTATGTTCTACGCGCGTCGGGACGACTGACGCGCGGTCTGTGCTGTGTCCTTCCATTAAATCGGCCGCCATCGGTTCTCCGGGTCTTTGGCACTGGACGCGCATTGGCATGCCCAGAATATCCCCTCACTAGCCAGAGTGTAAGCGACTCAGGCGTCAAGGCCTAGTGTAGACCATTGGCTACGCTTAAATATCCCTATGAATGGAGCGGTTTGGTATGGTGTCGACCCAAGCCGTTATACTCAGGATTCAGCACCGGCCAGTAAGGCGGCTGCCGCCTGAGTAACGGCATCGCTGATTTCAATGCCGCCCAGCATGCGGGCGATTTCCTGCTGGCGCCCGGCGCTGTTCAGTGCGCGAACCGCGCTGAGGGTCTGGCCGTTGATGACCTGTTTTTCCACCCGCAGGTGCTGATGTCCCTGGGCGGCTACCTGCGCCAGATGGGTGACGCAGAGGACTTGCTGACGGGCGCCGAGACGGCGCAGCAGGCGACCGACCCGTTCGGCGACGGCACCGCCGATGCCCACATCTACTTCGTCGAAAATCAGGGTGTCGACGCGTTCCGGCGCGGCGAGGATGACCTGCAGCGCGAGGCCGATGCGGGACAGCTCGCCGCCGGAGGCGACCTTGGCCAGGGGCTGAGCGGGATGGCCGGGATTGGCGGTAATCCAGATTTCCACCTGATCCCAGCCCGTATCACGCCATTGTTTTTCGGCTTCGGGGTGGCTGTACAGGCGTAGCTCAATAGCGGCATGGGGCATGCCCAGTTGCTGGATCTGCACGATGATGGCCTGGGCCAGTGTGTCCTGATGTTGCTGGCGCGCGCCGCTGAGGGCAGCGCAGTCCTCAACGTAGGCCGCCCGCGCCTGGGCCAACTCGCGTTCGGCGGCGCCGCGGGCCGCCGCAAGGTCTTCGTTGCCCAGCAACTCCCGGCGCAGAGATTCCCGCCTGGCGAGTAGACCGGCCATATCGCAGTGGTGTTTGCGTTGCAGATCCTGCAGGAGTTGCAGGCGCTGGGCGATACTTTCGAGCCGCTCCGGATCGGCCTCCAGGTCAGTGGCGTAGGCGCGCAGGCCGGTAATGGCTTCTTCGGTCTGAATCATGGCCGAGTTGAGCAGTTCATCGCAGTCCGCGAGGCGGGGATCGTGGGCGCGGGCGGCACTCACATGCCGTTGCGCTTCGGCGATGGCACGGCCGGCAGCGCTGTCTTCCCCATCCAGCCGGGCGAGGGCGGCCAGTATGTTTTCCCGCAGCTTTTCCACGGCACCGAGGCGCTGTTCTTCAGCGCGCAGGTTTTCCCATTCATCGGCCTGCAAGTCGGCGGCTTCCAGCTCGGCGAGCAGAAAGCGCTGCCAGTCTTCCTGCTCGTGTTGCCTGCCCTGCTGTTCCTGTAACGCGGCGCAGCGCTGGGTGGCTTGGCGCCATTGCCGGTAGCGGTCGGCAACGGCGCTCAGGGTGGCCTCCAATCCGGCGAAACGATCCAGTAGAAACAGTTGGCGTTCCGGCTGAAGCAGGCTTTGGTGGGCATGCTGGCCGAGGAGTTCGACCAGGGTTTCACCGAATTCCTTGAGTTGGCTGTTGGTGACACTGCGACCGTTGATGAAGGCACGGCTGCGGCCGTTGCGCTGAATGATGCGGCGCAGGAGGCAGACATCTTCGTCCTCGATTTCCTGTCCGCGCAGCCACTGACGCGCGGGGTGTTCCGGGCTGAGACCGTATTCGGCACTGATTTCCGCTTGCTCGGCACCATGGCGGATGTCTTCGGCATGGCCTTTGTCGCCGAGGAGCAGGGCGATGGCGTCCACCAGAATGGACTTGCCCGCGCCGGTTTCGCCGGTGAGCACCGTCAGTCCTGCGGCAAAATCGACACTGACGGCGTCGATCAGGGCAAAGTCGCGCACTTGCAGGTTGAGGAGCATCAGTCTTCTCCGGGGGATTCGGCCCAGTGCAGTTTGCCGCGCAGAATCTGGAAGAAGTTTTCCTCTTCGGGATGGATGAAACGGGCGGAGCAGGGCGCACGCCGGATGACGATTTCGTCGCCGATTTCCAGGGGGACGCTGTAGTGGCTGTCCAGACTGAGCGCTGCCGACTGGCGGCTGGCGGTGAGGCGGGCGCGGACTTCTACGGTGTCGGCTACTGCCAGGGGGCGGGCGGTGAGGGTATGTGGGCAGATGAGGACGAGGAGGAGCGCTGCGAGGGTGGGTGTGAGGATGGGACCGCCCGCCGACATGGCGTAGGCGGTAGAGCCGGTGGGTGTGGCGATGATGAGTCCGTCAGCGCGCTGGGTATAGACGAAACGGCCGTCTATCTGCACTTGCAGTTCAATCATGCTTTCGCCGTCGCCCTTGTGGATGAGCACTTCGTTGATGGCGAGGCCGGCATGGAAACACTCCTCACCACGCCACAGTTCGGCATGGAGGACGCTGCGCAGATCTTGCTGATAGTGGCCTTCCAGAATGGGCGGCAGGGCTTCGCTGACCTGGTCGATGGAAAGGTCGGCGAGAAAGCCGAGCCGCCCCTGATTGATGCCGAGGATGGGGATACCACTTTGTGCAGTCTGTCGCGCCGTCCCCAGCAGGGTACCGTCGCCGCCGAGGGCGATGACGAGGTCGGTATCTGCATTCGCTTCCGCGAACGAGAGCAGCAGCAGGCCCAGGCTGTCGCCAATATCCGCGGCGCACTGGGTTTCCAGAAAAGTGGGGATGTCTTGTGCCAGCAAAAAATCCCGCAGCCGTTGCAATCCGGGGAGAACCGAGGGATCACGGTATTTGCTGACGAGCAGGACACGCTGGAAGGGTTTGGTCATGGGGGTAGCGTACATGGGGGCGGGGCTGGCGCCAAGGGGCTGCGGCCATTTTTGCGTGGCTTCGATCTTAGGGCAAGGCGCCACCTTGTATCCACAAATAAAAGCCGCGCAAGAGCAGGTGGGGCTGATAGAAGCTGCCGGGGATGCCGGGTTGCCAACGTTCGGCATCACCGCCGGTGATCAGTATCTGTGCCTGGGGGCTGTACTGGCGATAGTCGGTAATGGCGCCGCGCAGGGCATCGGCAAAAAGATGGATGACCCCGGCCTGAATGGCGCTGCTCGTGTCATTGCCCAG
>NZ_JBYCKR010000292.1:0-9633 GCF_057473505.1 Acidithiobacillus sp. TH-A35
GCGCGGATGCCGGTATTGTCATTAGCGCCTCGCACAATCCTTATCAGGACAACGGCATCAAATTTTTCTCTGGAGACGGTTATAAGCTGCCGGATGCCCAGGAGGAGGCCATCGAGGCATGGATGGACCGGCCCATGACCCTGTCTGCATCAGAGCGTCTGGGTAAGGCGCGGCGGGTCGATGACGCGGCGGGCCGCTATGTAGAGTTTTGCAAAACCACCTTCCCCGCCGATCTTGACCTGCGCGGTATGCGTCTGGTGCTGGACTGTGCGCACGGCGCTAATTACAAAGTGGCGCCGATGATTTTCGGGGAATTGGGCGCCACCCTGGACTTGCTGGGGGCGGAGCCCAACGGCATCAATATCAACGATCAGGTGGGCTCCACCCATCCCGAAGCACTGCGTGCCGCAGTGCTTCGCACCGGCGCAGATATGGGCATTGCCTTTGATGGTGACGGTGATCGCCTGCTCTTGGTGGACGATCAGGGTGAATTACTCGACGGTGATGAAATTCTCTGGTTGCTGGCACGGGATATGTGTCAGCACGGCGAGCTCTCTGGTGTGGTCGGTACGGTCATGACTAATCTCGCTCTGGAACAGGCACTGGCTGGCTGCGGTGTGCCCATGTTGCGCGCGCCAGTGGGTGACCGTTATGTGCTGGAGGCCATGCGTCGCCACGGTTATCCGCTGGGTGGCGAATCATCGGGGCACATAATTACACCTGCGAACACTACCGGCGATGGCATCCTTGCCGCGCTGCGGATATTGGCTATCCTGCGCCGCGCTGGTGCGGCGCTGGCAGTGTTGCGTGAAGGCTACCGTCCTTTTCCTCAGGTGTTGAAGAGCGTGCGCATGGCAGGTGCGCACAGTTTGCTCGACCAGCCATTAGCGCATCAACTCATTGCGGAGGCGGAGGATCGTCTGGGAGGAACCGGACGCTTACTGGTACGGCCATCCGGTACGGAGCCCGTATTACGGATCATGGTAGAGGCGGCTTCTGCCGACGTGGCGGCCGACGTGGCGGCGATACTGACCACAGAGTTGGTCAAGCTGGCCCTTACCCACACGGTCCCGGGACCGCTAAATTGACCATTCGAGACTGAATCTTTACACTGGCCGCTACATTAGATAATCATGACCGTGCCGTCGGCAACCCCCAGGGGACGATGAGGTCGTCGTGGACATTGATCATAAGGAAGAATTGCCGTGCGTCCCACAATGGTAGCAGGAAACTGGAAGATGAATGGTTTGAGTGCGGATGCAGTGCACCTTACTCAAGCCATTCTCCATGCCGGGCTGGAGCCGATGCGCCCGGAGGTGGTGATCTTCCCGCCTTTTACCCTGCTCCACGCAGTGTCTCAGGAGGCTAAAAGCAGCGCCTTGCGCTGGGGTGGGCAAAACCTCTTCTGGGAGGCCAGCGGCGCCTATACGGGAGAAATATCCGGGGCCATGCTCCGTGATATGGGGTGCCGTTATGTGCTGATCGGACATTCAGAGCGGCGGCAGATTTTTGCGGAGAGCGATGCGCAGATCGCCCAGAAGGTCAAAGTGGCACTGCTGTCAGGCCTTATCCCAGTGGTCTGTGTAGGTGAAACAGAGGCGGAGCGTGCGCAAGGCACCACGGAGGCGGTATTGCGCCGTCAGGTCGAAGCCGTTCTGCCGCTGTTAAATCTCGAGGCGAGCCAATCCAATATGATCATTGCTTATGAACCCGTTTGGGCCATTGGCACCGGTCTGAGTGCCAGCCCTGAACAGGCACAGGCGGTACATGCTTTCATCCGTGGGTTGGTAGCCGCTTATTCGGCGCATCTTGCCAAACGCCTGTTACTGCTTTACGGCGGAAGCGTAAAAGGTAACAATGCAGCCGCACTTTTTGACCAGGCAGACATTGACGGTGGATTGGTCGGTGGTGCTTCCTTGCAGGCGGGTGAGTTTATCCAAATTTGTCGTGCTGCCGAGTCGGCAGGACGAGGAGGCTGAGTCGATGTACACGGCGTTGCTGGTATTCCAGGTCATCATTTGTATCGTGCTGGTGGGGCTTATTCTGATTCAGAAAGGGCAAGGTGCCGATATTGGCGCGGTCTTCGGGGGTGGTGGTTCGCAGACGGTTTTTGGTGCGCGTGGCGCAGGTAATTTCCTGAGCCATACTACCGCCGTGATTGGCGCCGTATTTTTTCTGAACAGTCTTGGGTTGGCCTATCTTTCCGACCACTCCAGCAGCAGTACGGTTTCTGGTATCACTTTGCCTAGCAAAGTGCCAGTGACCACAGCGGTACCTGTAGCGCCAGTCGTCGCTGCTCCGATGCAGTCGGCAGCAACGACAGCGGGGCCGGTGGCCGGTGCGGTTTCTTCTGCTTCTGCAGGAAAACCCCCCGTCAAGCCTTGACGTGGTTGGCGTGTCATGAGAGAGTTTTAAACGTTAAGCCGAAGTGGTGAAATTGGTAGACACACCGTCTTGAGGGGGCGGCGGCGCAAGCTATACCGGTTCGAGTCCGGTCTTCGGCACCAAATTGCAGCCCATAGGGCTGTTTTTTTGTCTCCGGTTTCATGTGCGACTCTGATTTTCATATAAAAAAATAATTTATAGGTGGCTTTGGATGAGGTTTTCCGGGGCCTGTATTGGGTGGAGGGGGTTGGGGATGTTGAACCACTATTTGCCAGTGCTCATATTTCTGCTCGTTGCATTGGTGGTTGGCGTAGTCCCGCTGCTGATGGGGTCTTCGCTGGGGCCAAGCAAGCCGGACAGCGAAAAACTCTCACCCTATGAATGCGGGTTCGAGGCTTTTGAGGACGCGCGCGTGAAATTCGACGTGCGCTACTATCTTGTGGCTATCCTCTTCATTCTCTTTGATCTGGAGATTGCCTTCCTCTTTCCCTGGGCGGTAGTCTTCGATCAGATCGGGATGGTGGGTTTCCTCGCCATAATGATTTTCCTTGCCATTCTGGTCGTTGGCTTCATTTATGAATGGAAGAAGGGGGCGCTGGAATGGGAATAGAAGGTATCCTCGAAAAAGGCTTCGTCACCACGAGTATTGATACCGTGGTGAATTGGAGCCGTACCGGTTCTCTCTGGCCCATGACCTTCGGTCTCGCCTGCTGTGCGGTGGAGATGATGCACGCTGGCGCCGCGCGCTACGATCTGGATCGCTTCGGCATTGTCTTCCGTCCCAGTCCGCGCCAGTCCGACGTGATGATCGTGGCGGGGACGCTGGTCAACAAGATGGCGCCAGCCTTGCGCAAGGTCTATGACCAAATGCCGGAACCCCGCTGGGTAGTCTCCATGGGTTCCTGTGCCAACGGCGGCGGCTATTATCATTATTCCTACAGCATCGTGCGGGGCTGTGACCGCATCGTGCCCGTGGATATTTATGTGCCGGGTTGCCCGCCTACTGCCGAGGCCTTGCTTTTCGGCCTGATTCAGTTACAGAAAAAAATCCGTCGCACCAATACCATTGCCAGGTGAGCCATGACTGACGCACTCGAAAATTTGCGCCAGTATCTGGGCGCAGCACTGGGGGAGACACTGCGCAACGCGCGGATGGATCGCGGTGAGTTGACCGTGGAGTTGTCCCGTGAGGGTTTTTTAGCGGCGTGTCTCCGGCTTCGGGATGACGCGGACTGCGCCTTTGATTTGTTGGTGGACGTCTGCGGCGTGGACTATGTCGACTACGGCGATGGACTCTGGGAGGGTCCGCGCTTTGCCGTGGTCTATCATCTGCTCTCCCTGAAACATCGCCAGCGCTTGCGGGTGCGTATTTTTGCCGATGACGATCTGCCGATTGTGCCATCCGTAGTGGATATCTGGGCGGCGGCCAACTGGTTTGAGCGTGAGGCTTTTGATCTTTACGGGATTCTCTTTGACGGTCACCCGGACTTGCGGCGTATCCTCACGGACTATGGCTTTGTAGGTTATCCCTTCCGTAAGGATTTCCCCCTGGTTGGTACGGTGGAAATGCGCTACGACGCGGATCAGGGCCGGGTGGTCTACGAGCCGACGCGTACTGAGGAGCGCGTGGTGGTGCCGCGTATCATCCGCGAGGAAGAGGAGGGTCGCTACAATGCCCGAAATTAACAATTTCACCATGAATTTCGGGCCGCAGCATCCGTCTGCCCATGGCGTGCTGCGTCTGGTGCTGGAGCTCGATGGTGAGGTGATCGAGCGCGCCGATCCCCATATCGGTTTGCTGCACAGGGCCACAGAGAAGCTTGCGGAAAACAAGACCTATCTGCAGAACTTGCCTTATATGGACCGTCTCGATTATGTGTCGATGCTGTGCAACGAACATGCGTACTGCCTGGCGGTGGAAAAACTGCTCGGTGTCGAAGTGCCTGTCCGCGCGCAATATATCCGCACCCTGTTCGACGAGATTACCCGCGTTCTCAATCATCTGCTCTGGCTGGGTGCCTATGCGCTGGATGTCGGTGCGATGAGTGTCTTTCTCTACTGCTTCCGCGAGCGGGAAGACCTCATGGATGTCTATGAAGCCGTGTCCGGTGCGCGCATGCATGCCGCCTACTATCGCCCGGGCGGTGTCTACCGTGATTTGCCGGCACAGATGCCCCTGTATCAGCCGTCTCCTTACCGGAACGCTAAGCGTTTGACGGAACTCAATGGCAACCGCCAGGGCAGCATGCTGGATTTTATTGAAGACTTTACCCGCCGTTTTCCCACCTATGTGGATGAGTATGAAACCCTGCTGACGGATAATCGTATCTGGAAGCAGCGCACCGTGGGTATCGGCGTGGTGGGACCGGAGCGGGCCATTCAACTGGGCTTCACCGGTCCTATGCTGCGGGCTTCCGGGGTGGCCTGGGATCTGCGGCGTACGCAACCCTACGCGGCTTATGCGGAACTGGATTTTGACATTCCGGTGGGTAAAACCGGGGATTGTTATGATCGTTATCTGGTTCGTGTGGCCGAGATGCGGCAGAGCAACCAGATTATTGCCCAGTGTGTGGACTGGCTGCGCAAGAACCCCGGCCCGGTGATTACCGATGATTTCAAAGTGGCCACGCCGCCCCGCGAAGAGATGAAAACCAGCATGGAAGCGCTGATTCATCACTTCAAGCTCTTCTCCGAGGGCATGGCGGTCCCCGCGGGCGAAGTCTATGCCGCGGTGGAGGCCCCCAAGGGGGAATTCGGCATTTACATGATTTCCGATGGTGCCAACAAGCCCTACCGGATGAAAATCCGGGCACCCGGATTCCCGCATCTTGCCGCCATGGATGAGATGGCGCGGGGACACATGATCGCGGACGTGGTGGCTATTTTGTCTACCATGGACATTGTTTTCGGCGAGATCGACAGGTAAGCCATGTTATCGGAAAAGTCTCTGGCAGAAATTGCCCGTGAACGGGCCAAATATCCGGCGGATCAGGCACGTTCCGCCCTGTTGGCGGCGCTGCGCATTGCCCAGGAGGAGCAGGGTTATCTGAGTGATGCGGTGATGGAGTATGTCGCCGATCTGCTCGGCATCCCGGCGATTCAGGTCTATGAGGTGGCTACCTTTTACAGTATGTACGACCTCCAGCCGGTGGGTCGGCACAAGCTCTGCGTTTGTGGTAGCGTATCCTGCTTTCTGAACGGCTCTGACGCGATACTTCAGCACCTCAGTGAGCGTCTGGGGGTGGGCCTTGGTGAGACGACCGCAGACGGTCTCTTTACCCTGCAGGAAGTGGAGTGTTTGGGTGCCTGTAAAGACGCACCGATGCTGCAGGTCGGTGATCACTATTACGGGAATTTGACTCCGGAGAGTCTGGATGCCTTGCTGGCGGAATTACGTGGGGGGGCCGACGATGTTCGTTAATGGTGTTACGCTGCAGAATCGTGGTTTGCCCGACTCCCACCGTCTTTCCGTATATGCCGGGACCGGGGGCTATGGCGCTCTGCGCAAAGTGCTGCTGGACCCCATGGCGCCAGATCAGATCATCAGCGAGATAAAAAAATCTGCTCTGCGTGGCCGGGGTGGCGCTGGTTTCCCTACCGGGCTGAAGTGGAGTTTTATGCCCAAGGGGGTGACGGGTACCAAGTATCTGCTTTGCAATGCCGACGAGGGTGAGCCCGGTACCTGCAAGGACCGGGACATCATGCGCTATGAACCCCATCGTCTGATTGAGGGCATGATTATCGGTGCCTACGCCATGGGGGCCAGTGCCGGATACATTTTCATCCGCGGCGAATTTGTGGAACCGATCCATATTGTGGAAGGGGCGCTGGAAGAGGCTTACGCGAAGGGTTATCTCGGACAGAACATTCTCGGTACCGATTTCTCCTTTGATCTGTATGTATATCGCGGCGCGGGTGCCTACATCTGCGGTGAGGAAACGGCGCTGATGGAGGCGTTGGAGGGGAAGAAGGGGCAGCCGCGCTTCAAACCGCCATTCCCGGCCAGTTACGGCTTATACGGACGGCCTACCACCATCAATAATGTGGAAACCTTCGCCTCAGTCCCGGACATAATCACCAAGGGCGGTGACTGGTTCCTGAATTTGGGCAAGCCCAATAACGGCGGCACCAAAATTTTCTCGGTGACGGGTCATGTGCAGAAGCCGGGTAACTATGAAGTGCCCATGGGCTTGCCCTTTAAGGACTTGTTGGCGATGGCAGGCGGGCTGCGACCGGGTCGCCAGTTAAAGGCGGTCATTCCCGGGGGAACCAGCACGGCCATGGTGGCGGGTGCCGCCATGATGGATGTGACCATGGACTATGACTCCATCTCCAAAGCCGGTTCGGCGCTGGGCGCGGGTTCGGTGATTATCATAGATAACAGTGTTTGCATTGTGAAAACGGTGGAGCGTATTGCCCGCTTTTACATGCATGAATCCTGCGGCCAGTGTACGCCCTGCCGGGAAGGCATGGGCTGGCTGTGGCGGGTGATGCATCGCCTCGAAAACGGTCAGGGCCGAGAAGAGGACTTACAACTGCTGCTGGATGTGGGTTCGCGCATTGAGGGCCGCACTATCTGTGCCCTGGCCGATGGCGGCGTGGCTCCGGTGGTCAGCTCTATCCGCCTGTTCCGCGAAGAATATGAATACCACATTCAGCATAAGCGTTGCCTGATCAGCATGGGAGTTGCCTGATGCCGCACATCGAAATCGACGGGCAGGCCATTGAGGTGGCACCAGGGACCACCATTATGGAGGCCGCCGAGTCTTTGGGGATTTATATCCCGTTTTTCTGCTATCACCCGAAATTGTCGGTCGCGGCCAATTGCCGCATGTGTTTGGTGGATGTAGAAAAAGCTCCCAAGCCATTGCCGGCCTGTGCGACGCCCGTTGCCGATGGCATGAAGGTTGCGACCGCTTCGCGCAAGGCGAAGATGGCACAGCAGGGGGTGCTGGAGTTTCTGCTTATCAACCATCCTTTGGACTGCCCCATCTGTGATCAGGGTGGTGAATGTCCCTTGCAGGACATCACCATGGGCTTTGCTAACCCGCACAGCCACTACACGGAAGAGAAACGGGTCGTGGAGGACAAGAATATCGGGCCACTTATCGCTACGGAAATGACCCGCTGCATCCAGTGTACCCGCTGCGTGCGCTTCGGCCAGGAGATCGGCGGGATCATGGAGCTCGGGGCGACAGGGCGTGGCGAGCATATGGCCATTGGTACCTATGTCGCCAAGGCAGTGCAGTCAGAATTATCCGGCAACATGATTGACCTCTGCCCGGTGGGCGCGCTGACCAGTAAACCTTTCCGCTATAAGGCGCGTTCCTGGGAGTTGAAGCATACACCGGGACTCTGCCCGCATTGTTCGACGGGCTGTAATACCGATGTGCAGAGTCTGGGCCGTGAAGTGTTGCGGGTACTGCCACGTGCCAATCAGGCGGTGAATGAAGACTGGATTTGTGACAAGGGACGTTACGCCTATACCGGCCTGCAAGCCGAGGATCGCGTGACGCAGCCCTTGCTGCGTGTCGATGGAGTGTGGTGTGAGGCCTCGTGGGCGGAAGCGCTGGATGCCGCTTTGTCAGGACTGGAGCAGATGATCGCCCGGCATGGTGCGGGACGACTGGCCGGTCTGATTTCGGCCCAGTCCAGCAACGAAGAGCTCTTGCTTTTCCAGGCCCTGTTGCGCGGTCTGGGCAGCCCGCATGTGGACCATCGTCTGCGTCAGCAGGATTTCCGTGCGGATGCCGCGATGCCGACCTATCCGGCTCTGAACATGGCGTTGGAAGATCTGGAGCGCGAACCCGTTGTGCTGCTTTGCCACGCCTTTCCGCGGCAACAGCAGCCGCTGACCAACCATCGTCTGCGTAAGTCCGTGTTGCAGGGCGGTAAAGTGATTGCCATCGATAGCCTGCGTCGGGATTTCAACTATCCCGTAACCCAACTGGTGGCGGATGCAGGTGCTGATCTGGCCCTCTATGAGGCGCTCTGCAGCCAGTTGTCCGGTCATGCTGAGAAGGCGGACGCAGTGCCCTTGGCGCATGTCGCGAGCGACTTGCTCGCGGCAGACAACCCGCTGATTCTCATCGGTAGTGCTTTGCTGCACCACCCGCAGGCGGCGGCGATGATTGCACAGATTGAGACGCTTGCCGAGTTGGCGGGCGGGCGGGTGGGCTGGCTGGCGCAAGAGGCCAATAGCGCCGGGGCCTGGCTGAGTGGCTGTGTACCCCACCGTTTGCCAGGGGGGCATACGGCGCCTGCGCCGGGGCTGCCCGCCGATGCGCTTTGGGATGCGGATATGCGGGGTTTCGTACTCCTAGGCACAGAGCCGGGTGTGGACGCGATGCGCGGCGCAGCGGCGTTGGCGGCCTTGCAAAAAGCGGAGTTCGTGCTGAGCATCACGCAGTTTGCCGGCGAAGCGAAACAGTATGCTGACGTGATTCTGCCCATGGCGGCTTTTGCCGAGGGTTCCGGATCGTTCGTTAATAATGAAGGGCGCCTGCAATCCTTTCGGGCAGCGGTAAAAATGCCGGGCGAGGCGCGTCCCGCCTGGAAGATACTGCGCGTGCTCGGTGACGGTCTTAAGCTGTCTGGATTCCAGTTTAATGAACTGAGTGAAGTAACCGCCGCTTGGCAGCACGCAATCGGGGACTATGCGCTGGATGTGCCGCCTTTCCATGCTTTTCCCACTTTGGAGCCGGTCCCTGAGCCCATGTCTGCCGATGGGTTATGCCGTCTGGGTGACTGGTCCATCTATCAGGGCGATCCACTGGTGCGGCGTGCCGCGCCCCTCGCCCAGCCCGCCGTGGCGAAAATGCATCCAGATCAGGCCAAGGCGCTGGCCCTGCGCGGGGACTCCGTCGAAATCAGCAGTCACTGTGGCAAGATCTCGCTGCCTCTGGTACTGGATGTGCGGATTCCGATGGGTACTGTCTGGGTGCCGGCGGGGTATAACGAAACTGCCGCATTAGGCGCCACATACGCAACCTGCGCGGTGACCATGGCGACACTGCCTGCCGTTGCGGCCAGTGCTTAGGAGGCAGAGCCATGCATGATTTGCAGAATACGGCGTGGTGGGCGATCCTTTGGTCGTTGATCAAGATCATCATTGTGGTGGTGCCGCTACTATTGGGCGTGGCCTATCTGACCTTGGCCGAGCGTAAGGTGATCGGCTATATACAGGTACGTCTGGGTCCTAATCGGGTGGGCTTCAGGGGTTCGCTGCAGCCGATTGCGGATGCGATC
>NZ_JBYCKR010000293.1:0-4694 GCF_057473505.1 Acidithiobacillus sp. TH-A35
CACACTCCGCCGTGCCCGCAATCCGGCGTGAAGCAACGCCTCGGCCAGTGACTTGTAGGACTCGGTAAGCCCCACATATTTACCCACGAGGGCAATCGCCACCTCACCTTCCGGGTGTTCCAGGGCGTTTATGATGCCATTCCATACCGAAAGGTCAGGGGCTGGCACCTGCAGGCCGAGATTCTGTACCACCAGATCATCCAGACCCTGTGCATGGAAAAGCAGCGGAATGCGGTAGATGCTGTCGGTGTCGATAGCGGAAATGACCGCCCTTTCCGGCAGATTAGAAAAGAGCCCGATTTTAGCCCGGTGATCGGCTGGTATAGGCCTGTCGGCACGGCAGAGCAGCACATCCGGCTGGATACCGATGGCACGCAGTTCACGTACCGAGTGCTGGGTGGGCTTGGTTTTCATCTCCCCGGCAGACGCCAAATAGGGTACCAGCGTCAGATTCATGAAGAGGGTATCACCCCGCTCCTCCTCTACCGCCATCTGCCGGATCGCTTCCAGAAAGGGCTGCGATTCAATGTCACCGACGGTACCACCGATCTCCACCAGCGCCACATCCGCATCCACCGCACCCAACCGGATGCGCCGCTTGATCTCATCGGTGACATGGGGGATGACCTGCACCGTGCGTCCCAGATAGTCGCCGCGCCGTTCTTTTTCAATAACAGTCTGATAAACCAGACCAGTGGTGAAATTGTTGCGCTTGCCCATCCGCGTCGAGAGGAATCGCTCGTAATGCCCCAAATCCAGATCCGTTTCCGCACCATCGGCCGTGACGAACACCTCACCGTGCTGGAAGGGGCTCATGGTGCCCGGATCGACATTGATATAGGGGTCTAGCTTGAGCATGGTGACCTTCAGCCCACGCGCCTCCAGCAGTGCGCCAAGAGCTGCGCCGGCGGCGCCCTTGCCCAGAGAAGAAACCACCCCACCTGTTACAAAAATGTATTTGCTCATAGGACTCGCAACGCGCGTTTAACCTGCGCATGGTAGCCAATTCGGACGTGCGGCACAACGCAAACCGCCTTTCTTTGGTGGCCCGCGCGCAGTTCCTGCTGCCTTGACATCTCGCCCCAAAACAAAAAACACGCCGGACTGTCGTTTGTGGCTTCAGCCTGGCGCGTATTCCGTCTCTTGCTGGAGGGGCTGGATATCTCCGGCCCCGGAGAACCTATTTCAGCGTCGCCATGTCTATCACAAAGCGATACTTCACATCGCTCTTCAGCATTCTTTCATAGGCGGTATTGATGTAGTCCATAGGGATCATCTCGATATCCGAACCAATCCCATGCTGCGCGCAGAAATCCAGCATCTCCTGCGTTTCCCGGATGCCACCAATAAGGGAGCCCGCGAGCTGCCGGCGCTTAAAAATCAGGTTGAAGACTTCTGGTGACGGATGGGGCTCTGCCGGAGCGCCCACCAGCGTCATCGTACCATCCCGCTTGAGCAGGTTCAGGAAGGTGTCCAGATTATGGGACGCCGCCACGGTATTGAGGATAAAATCGAAGCTGTTGGCATGGCTGGCCATTTGCGCGTCATCTTTGGAGATGCAGACCTCATCCGCCCCCAGCCGCTTACCATCCTCCACTTTGCCGGGAGAGGTGGTGAACAGCACCACGTGAGCACCCATGGCGTGCGCCAGCTTGACGCCCATATGACCAAGACCGCCCAGACCCACAATGCCGACCTTTTTACCTGGTCCGACACCCCAATGGCGTAAGGGCGAGTAGGTGGTGATACCGGCGCAGAGCAGCGGTGCCACACTCGCCAGATCTTTTTCATCATGCTGAATCTTAAGTACAAAGGATTCTTTGACCACCACGCTTTGGGAATAGCCGCCATAGGTATTTTCGCCACCGAATACCGGGCCGTTGTATGTTCCGGTGAATCCGTTATCGCAGTACTGCTCCTCACCCTCGGCACAGGACGGGCAGTGCCCACAACTATCCACCATGCAACCGACACCGGCAAAATCACCGACTTTAAAGTTTTTGACATCCTTACCGACGGCAACGACCCGGCCCACGATTTCGTGACCGGGAACAGCGGGGTACAGCGTGTTTTTCCATTCATTGCGGGCGGTGTGCAAATCGGAGTGGCAGACTCCGCAAAAGAGTATATCTATCTGGACATCATCAGGACCCGGCTCACGACGCAGGACTTCGTAGGGCGCCAACGGACTGCGGGCAGTCTGAGCAGCATAGGCTTTAGCCTTCATCATCATCACGTTCTCCTGTTATTACATACCGTCCGGTTGGTTTATAGAATAAGCAATGCCCTACGCGGCGTCAAGTTGCAAGGGGTACTTTTGTCCGTATGGGTCGCACTTCAGTCCTCTTCCAGAGATACCGGCAGATCGGTACCCAGCAGACGGGTCTCCAGTTTTTTGATGTCGTCCCGCAGCGTCGCCGCCTGTTCAAACTCCAGATTGCGGGCGTGACGGTACATGGCCTCCTCCAGCTCCTTGATTTTTTTAGAAACGGCTTTGGGGTCGCTGAGCACGCGATAATCCGCGTTTTTTTCCGCCGCGCGCGCGGCGGGTTGTGCATTGCGCCGATAGACCCCCTCAATCATGTCCGACACCGGCTTGATGATGCCGCGCGGGGTAATGCCATGCACCGCGTTGAACTGCAACTGCTTCTCCCGGCGGCGGTCGGTTTCGGCTATGGCGCGGGCCATGGATTTGGTGATGCTGTCGGCATAGAGAATGGCCCGCCCGTGCAGGTTGCGCGCGGCGCGCCCGATGGTCTGAATCAGGGACCGCTCCGAGCGCAGGAAGCCCTCCTTATCCGCATCCAGAATGGCGACCAATGCCACCTCCGGCATATCCAGGCCTTCCCGCAGCAGGTTAATCCCGATCAGCACATCGAACACCCCGGCGCGCAGATCACGAATAATCTCCACCCGCTCCACCGTCTCGATATCAGAGTGCAGGTAACGGCACTTGATACCCAGCTCATGGAGATAATCGGTCAGATCTTCGGCCATCCGTTTGGTCAATGTCGTCACCAGAATGCGCCAACCGGTACGCACAACGATGTTGATTTCACTGATCAGGTCATCGACCTGCCCCTTCGCCGGGCGGACGTCCACAGCCGGATCGACCAGACCGGTGGGGCGTACCACCTGCTCCACCACCTGGCCGGAGTGCTCCAGTTCGTAGGGACCGGGTGTTGCGGAAATAAACACGGTTTGCGGCATCAGCGACTCGAACTCGGGGAACATCAGAGGCCGGTTGTCCAGCGCCGAGGGCAGACGAAACCCGTATTCCACCAGGGTTTCCTTACGCGAACGATCGCCTTTATACATCCCCCCGAACTGCGGGACAGTTACATGGGATTCGTCCATAAACAGCAGGGCGTCCTTGGGCAGGTAATCCATCAGGGTCGGCGGCGCCTGACCGGGCACCCTTCCCGAGAGGTAGCGGGAGTAATTCTCGATCCCCGAGCAATACCCCAGCTCGGCCATCATCTCCAGATCGAAGCGGGTGCGCTGCTCCAGCCGTTGCGCCTCGACCAGCTTGTTAGCGCGACGCAGGTCGTCCAGACGCGAGCGCAGTTCATCTTTAATAGCGTCCAGTGCCGCGAGAATGGTCTCGCGTGGGGTGACATAGTGGCTTTTGGGATAGATGGTGTAACGCGGCAAACGGGTGATGGTCTTGCCGGTCAGGGGGTCAAAGAGCGATATGCGCTCCAGTTCGTCGCCAAAAAGCTCGATCCGAACGGCTTCGTCCTCACTTTCTGCGGGCCAGATATCGATGACATCGCCGTTGACGCGAAAAGTGCCGCGCTTCATTTCCAAAGGATTGCGGCTGTACTGCATCTCCGCCAGACGCTTGAGGATAGCGCGCTGATCCATGGTGGCAGACTCGCGCAGATGCAGAATCATGCCATGGTAAGAGGCCGGATCACCCAGACCGTAGATTGCGGAAACGGTGGCCACGATGATGACATCTGGCCGTTCCAGCAGGGCCTTGGTGGCTGATAGGCGCATCTGCTCGATGTGGTCATTGATGGCGGCATCTTTTTCGATGAAGGTGTCGGAGGAAGGAACGTAAGCCTCGGGTTGGTAGTAATCGTAATAACTGACGAAATACTCCACGGCATTGTGGGGAAAAAAAGCGCGCATCTCCGCATAGAGCTGCGCCGCCAGGGTCTTGTTGGGCGCCATGATGATGGCGGGCCGATGGGTGCTTGCGATGACGTTGGCCATGGTAAAGGTCTTGCCCGAACCCGTCACCCCCAACAGGGTCTGGAAAAATTCACCAGAAGCAAGGCCTTTAACCAACAGCCGGATGGCCTCCGGCTGGTCGCCCTGCGGTGGGAAACTGCTCTCCAGGGTAAAGCGCTTGTCCATGCTCTGCTCCGCTCGGCTGATACCACCAACCATACACGCTGGCAGCCGTCAGCGAAAAGGGGCACGCTCCGGCTTCCCTGACCGCCACCGGTCCTCTACAATGGCGCGGACGATTTATTGTCGGATTATCCCTTGCGCCTGTAGCTCAACCGGATAGAGCAACGGCCTTCTAAGCCGTAGGTTACAGGTTCGATTCCTGTCAGGCGCACCATATAAAACAGACAGTTAGGTGATACCCCAGACCATCATAAACCCATTGTGGGGCACTCTTGGGACACCAAGCCGCAACCCGTGGGCACTCACCGGCACCCAAACCGCACCCCTTAGCC
>NZ_JBYCKR010000294.1:0-3477 GCF_057473505.1 Acidithiobacillus sp. TH-A35
CTTCCAGCAAATGGGCAATGCGGCTGGTCAGCACCCGCGTTTTGCCGGAGCCCGCCCCCGCCAGCACCAGCGCCGGGCCGGGCGGCAGGGTTACCGCCTCCATCTGGCGGGGATTGAGAGCAGACCATTCAGACACAGCAACTCCTCGGGCTTGGGCATCCAAGCTTGAAAATACGGCATAATAACCGCATTGTGAAAGCAGACTTGCAGTCGGGCCGCTGTCTGCTATAACCAATGATAAGGGGGATGAGTTGGAATACAAGGACTACTACAAAATTCTGGGTGTCGAACGCAGCGCTGATGCCGACGCGATCAAGACGTCTTATCGCAAAATGGCGCGCAAATATCACCCTGACGTAAGCAAGGAAAAGGATGCGGAAGACCGCTTCAAGGATCTTCAGGAAGCCTATGAGGTGCTCAAAGACCCGGAGAAGCGCGCCGCCTATGACCAGTTGGGCAGCAACTGGCGCGCCGGTCAGGAGTTCCGGCCGCCGCCCGGCTGGGGACAGCAGGCCGGGGGTGGCTTTGGCGGGGGCGGCGCCGATTTTGGTGGCGGCGGGTTCAGTGACTTTTTCGAGTCCATATTCCGCCAGCAGCAGGGTGGTGGCTTTCGTGGCAGCGGGGGGGGCGGATTCCGCAGCCAGGGCGAAGACAGCGAGGCCACTATCCGCGTCAATCTGGAGGATGCGGCCCACGGCGCCCAGCGCGAGATCAACCTGGAAGTGCCCACCATGGGTCCAGATGGCCGTGTGCGCCGGGAAGCGCGGCGCCTGACCGTCAAAATTCCCAAAGGCATCCGCGAAGGCCAACGGCTGCGTATGGCCGGGCAGGGCGCTCCGGGCATGGGCGGTGGTCCCAATGGGGACCTGTACCTGCACATCCAGTTCCAGCCACACCCCAGGTTTCGGGTAGAGGGTAGCGATTTGTATCATGACCTGCACATCACCCCGTGGGAGGCGGTGCTGGGCGCCAGCGTCGAGGTACCCACCCTGGATGGCGGCGTGCGCATGAAGATTCCGGCCGGCAGCACCAGCGGGCAGAAGCTGCGGCTCAGTCAAAAGGGATTGCCGGGCTCCGGCAGCAAAACGCCCGGCGATTTGTATGCGGTGATCCAGATTGTCGTCCCCAAAAAAATCAGCGAGCCGGAAAAAGCCCTGTGGAACCAACTCGCGGAGATGTCCGACTTCCATCCCCGCCGCTGACCATAAGACCGAGGAGAATGCCCCATGGTTTCACCACTGATCACCGTCATCGAAGGGGAATTGCTGGAAGAGGGCGCTTTCTGCTTCGATTTCCCGCACTTTTGCACCCTGCTCCACTGCGCTGAAGGCGAAGCCGTGCAACTGGTGCGCTATGGCGTTATTCATCCCGAAGGTAGTGGCCCGCAGCACTGGCGCTTCCGCAGCCTCGATCTCTACCGCGCCCGCCTCAGTCGCCGCCTCAGCCGCGATCTGGAGATTGATATGGCAGGTGCGGCGCTGGCGGTGGACTTGCTAGAGCGGTTACGGGGCTGGAACGGTTAAGGCTAGGGGCGCACAGAACCTGGATTAGTCAGGCCAGTTGGTTCAAGACGACGAGCAGCAGTCCCGGTGATTCATAGCCCTTGCAGGATCTTGGCCAAGCTACCGGGGCTTGGGGCGCCGGTGATCACATCCACCTGGCCGCTACGCTTTTTATACAGGGTGGCAGGGACTCCGGTAGCATCGGTCACGGAAAAATAGTACAGGTTATGGCGCAACATCTTTTCGGTAGCGGGTGTTGGCGTCACCGGCGCGATGGCACCGCGATCGCCATGGAACCCCTTCTCGTTCTTTGCCAGCGCCTTTTGCGGGTCCGGCGACTCGAGAATGGCCGCCGCTTTGCCTGCGCTGCTTGGGGTCAGCATCCCCACGGGAATGAATCGCACGACGACCTGGCCCTTGCGAATGAAAGGCTGCAAGCGATTGTATAGGACATGGCAATAGGGACAGTTGGGATCCATAAAGACATAGATGAGCGGTCCCAGTCGACCTTCCTGTACCCAGCGGGCCTGTGCGAGGGTCCCCCAAAAGCCCATCGGAGCGGCCATAAGGGGGGCACTCCATCCGATGGCCAGCAACATGATGGCGAAAAGCACGCGGCGCATGGATTCTCCTTTTTTCAAGGCCCGGCCTGTGTAGACCGGGTCGGCGGGGTGCGGATCCCTGAATCACCGGAATCCGCCGTAGCGCTGCCCCCTCCTCGGTGAAACGTTATGCCGCTATCGTCTCCCTGGAGTTCAGGTTTGCTGAGTCAAAGACCATACTCTTTGGGAAATGCAATTCCGTGATTAGTCTTCATGTCGTTGGCGAGGCGTGGCAGGTCGAGCTTGTCGACACGGACGGTCTTTTGTGACCGGAGCCAATGGGCAACCACGTCCCAGACAGGCTTACCCTCCACGGGCGCGGTGGTCGGCGCCCAGCCGGCCAGCTTGTACTTTTTGGAGGGAGACATGGGCTTGCCACCGACCATCATGTCGCTGCAGCGGTGAAAGATGGGCTGGTCGGGGTCGAAGGCATACTGGATGTTGCCAACCCGGATCATGTCGCCGCCCTGCTGGTAGTAGGGATCCTTGTTGAAGATGTTGTCGGCGACCTGCTCCATGATGCTCTTGATCTGCGCGCCGGTGTACTCGGTGACGGTCACCTGGGGGTAAGTGATGGCGGTCTGGCCCATCAGATCCTCCATGGTGATGGTCTCGCCGGGCAGCTTGCAGTAACCCCAGCGGAAACCTGAGGAGAAAGCGGCCTCGCAGTCCATCTCCTGCATGAGGGCATTGCAGATCAACTGGTCGAAGGTGCCGTTGAAGTTGTCGCGCCGGTAGAGGAGGCTTTCAGTGACCGTGAGCGGTTCGGCGAGCTTGTCCTTGTAAGGGGCACGCACCTTCTCGATGTAGGCGGCCATCTCCGGGTCAGGCGGGATGAGGTTGGAGAAGACCGGCAGGTAGTGGAAGCGGAAGCCGTTGAGCTTGCCCTTGCCCACATCGAGGTCGAAGCGGGCTAGCACCTTGCCGTTGGTAGAGGTGTTGATGATGAGGGTCTTGCCGACCTTGAAGGGCCGGGGTCCCATGATGTCGTGGGTGTGGCCGCCGAGGATGATGTCGATGCCCTGCACCTGGGCGGCCATTTTCTTGTCCACATCGGCGCCGTTATGGGAGAGCACCACCACCAGGTCGGCCTGATGGTCCTTGCGGCACTCGTCCACCATCTTCTGCATGTGCCCGGGGTGAATGCCGAAGGTCCAGTCCGGGATCATGTAACGCGGGTTGGCGATGGGGGTGAAGGGAAATGCCTGGCCGATGATGGCGATCTTCCGGCCACTAACCTCGTGAATGGCGTAGGGCTTGAAGACCAGCTCTTCCCAGGTGGCACTGAAAATGTTCTGCGCCAGGAACTTGGCTTTGAGGCTCTTCTTGACCAGCTCATCGACCCGCTTCTGTCCGTACGTGAACTCCCAATG
>NZ_JBYCKR010000295.1:0-1537 GCF_057473505.1 Acidithiobacillus sp. TH-A35
GGATCAGCCCTCTGTCGAGCACGCCTGCATAGAACCAGTCTGGCAGGATCATCTCGATGCCGGTCGCGCGACCATGGTCGTCGGATGTCTCCCGCCATTCGTTGATCCAGGAGAAACGGTGACGGCTACGTTGGTGCTGTTGCCGGATTGACGTCGCAACGGTGGTGGATTGCAGCCGGTCCAGCGCTGCGCGCAGCCGCTCATAATGGTCCTTGCCGGTCCCCCGTCCGATGAAGGTCAGGATTTCGTGCGGTCGAGCCGCAATAAGGCGCGACGTGGGTCTTCCTGCATCGCGGGCCTCGACGAGCTGGCTGGCTGCCCAGATGAGGATATCGGCGTCCCAAATTGTTGCCATGCCATGCTCCGGCACGGCCTCGACCGAAATCCACGTCGCTCCCATCGTGAAATCGATAGGTGTGCAGCGCCGTGTCTTGGCGAGGCTGAAGAAGGGCCATGCCATGAGATCCTGCGCATCCCGTGCGGCGATTTCACCTGGAGCCGAGCGGAACAGCTCAAGCTGCGCTGTAGTGCCCGAAGCTCGCATCAGCGGCGCACCGGCCGGGCGGACAGACAGATGCCTTTTCCAGGGTCCGACGTCGAATTCCGGCGTCCATTCTGTGCCCAGGCGTCCAGATCGGTAATGGCATAGACGATCCGGCGCCCCAGCTTGTGAAAGGCTGGCCCTGTGCCGTAGCACCGATGCTTTTCCAGGGTGCGCGCGGAAAGCCCAAGGTGAACGGCTGCGTCGGGCGTTCGGACGTAGCGCGGAACGACGGGTACAAATTCTCCATCCATGATGATCCTCCTGTGAAGTGCCGGACACACGGGGGTGGACCGGCGAGCAGGAGGCGAGAGATCGGATTTTCAGAGGATTGGGTGAACGGACATACCGAGACTGTCTGGAATGTCCCGATCAGATGCCGTTCAACAGGCGACGGTAGCCGCCGTCGCGTGCTGCGAGCGCTTGACGGTGCCAGCGGGCAATCCGCTTGCGTTCGCTTGAGCCATCCCATTCAGCTGCCGAGTAGTGGCGCGCATCGCGGGCAATCAGGTCAACGGCGAGTTCACGTGCGCTGACACCTTCAGGCAATGCATCGAGCAGCCTCAACCATTGTACCAAGCGCCAGCGTTCGGATGGCCCGGGGTCGAGAGAAACTGGTCGCTGCCGCAGCCGACCAAGATGAATATGTTCATGGAAGGCCGACACTGCGGCCCGGCGCAGTTCCCAGAAGGTATCCGCAGGCAACATATAGGTGAGCGGGTCAGTATCCGATGCTTCTGTTGGGATGGTTAGTCGATAGCGTCGTCCGCCCAACGTCAGCACCTGATGTGACGCTTGATCGGTGATATGGCAGGCGATCACTGTCGCACTTTTGCCAATGGTAAGCTTGTTGAAGCTGCCAGTCGTGGCTGGTTCCGGTTGCAGCCGGATGATGGTAGCGGAGGTGGAAGGGGCCCAGATGGCGGGGCTGTGCGTGGCGGTATGTTCATGGTCGGCCGCGAAAGACCAACCCCCAGTGCTTGGCCAGACGTTTGC
>NZ_JBYCKR010000296.1:0-1560 GCF_057473505.1 Acidithiobacillus sp. TH-A35
GGCGATTTCGGGTGCAGAATCGTGAATGGGGTGGCTGGCGGACGCAGATTGCCCTCCGGAGGTATTTCCGGTTAGGTAAACCCCAGGGTGGCGGCTCAGTATCCGAGTTGGCGGAGCGTTTTGTGCGCGCTGGCGGCGAAATCCCGGCACGCTTTGGCGATATTCTTGACGCCAGTGAGACGCATAATGCTCATGGCCAGTTCGCGCAAGGTCGCCATCATATGGGGACCGTTCTGGGTACGGACTTGGGAGAGGTCCTCGTGGAAAGTCACATCGCGGACATGATGGTTCCGGTTTTCAATTTCCCAGTGACCACGGGCCAAGCCCAACAGATTTTCGGGCGTGGCACGATCCGGGGTCAGGCTGGTGAGTCCGAAGGCATAATCATCCCGAATCGTGCCCTCTTTGCTGTTGATGGTGGAGCGTTGGATCAGGAAAGCTTGTCCGACATGCGGAAAATGGAGGCCGGTTGCCCGGGTGGCGACAATGATTTTGCGGTATTCAAAGCGGCCATGCCCGACCTCTGTGGTTTCAGCGTTGAGGGGGAAAATCGCCCCAAGGGAGGCACGTCAGACGGTCGCGGAGTTTGCGTTGATTGCCTTTGACGGCGGTGAAGAGATAATCGGCTTTCTTGTCTTCGACGAGGAAGCGGGCGGTCTCCCGCTGGGTATGCAGGGCATCGGCGGTGACGACCTTGCCCGCGATGTTGACGTCCTGGAGCAGGTTGCGCAGTTCTGGAATTTCGTTGGTTTTCCGGGCGATTTGTTTTTGCGCGATGGTGACCCCCTGTCCATGCAGGAACGCGCTGAGCAGATGCACCTGAGCACCGTCTGCACGTACGGCCCCTTTGAGGACTTTGCCATCGACGGCCACCGCTTCAAAGCCCGCCGTACCCAGTAGCCAGGCGCCGATCGCCGCATCCAGCGCCTCCACATCGGCCCCTTGCAAGACGCGCCGGATGGTCGGTTCGGAGGGGGCGACGTAGCGTTTGGTTTTGGGATCGAATCGGGCGCGGATGCGCTTCAGTTGGGCCTGGGTCAGCCGACCGGCCCATTCGGCGATGGCGGCATAACTTTCGGCCTGCGTCAGGACGGCGGCCACGGCCACCGTCAGGATGGCCGGGAGGGGATGCTGCTTGCCCAGTTTGCTGCGGGTATCGGGAAGGCGGAAAAAGATTTGGCGCAAGCCTTCCATTTGCGCATCGCTCAACGTCACGGTTTGCATGGGGGTATGGGTCCATTCGAGTTGGGGCTGCGGCTGGGCCAACCAGGCCCGCGCCTGTGGATGGAGAGGAAAGAGCAGAAGACGTTTGGGTTGGCCGTGGTGGACATAGCCACCGCCGGGACGACGGGCGAAGCCCTTGGTCGCGCCGACATCCACCCAGTTGGCGGCCCGGTAGCAGGCACCGGTAAAACGGGGGGATTCCACAAAGGTCTCGGCCAGCACGATGGGATGCCCATAGACGGATTGCCAGTCCGCAGAGAGCCTGTGCAGGTTCAGCGCCAGAATACGGGACGCCAGATTCGGGAAGGATTCTCCGGGCAGGATCAGAAAACGGGC
>NZ_JBYCKR010000297.1:0-3043 GCF_057473505.1 Acidithiobacillus sp. TH-A35
TTCATCTCCAGCAGTACCTGCTGCAAATCGCCGACGACAGGCACATCCACCCGCACATTCTTGGAGATGGAGGACGGATCGACGTCCACATGCACAATCCGCGCGTGTGGCGCAAATTTGGCGAGGTTACCCGTGACGCGGTCGTCAAAACGCGCCCCCAGGGCCACCAGCACGTCACAGTGCTGCACCGCCATATTGGCTTCATAGGTGCCGTGCATGCCCAGCATTCCAAGGAACTGGCGATCCGATGCCGGATAAGCGCCCAGTCCCATGAGGGTATGGGTAATGGGTGCGCCCAGCGTGCGCACCAGTTTGCGCAATTCCGCGGAGGCGTTACCGAGGACAATACCGCCGCCGGTATAGAACATCGGCCGCTGCGCACTGGTAATGAGTTGCATGGCTTTACGCACCTGCCCAGGATGGCCTTTCACCGTCGGTTTGTAGGAGCGCAGACTGATTTTTTCCGGGTAGTGATAATGGGTTTTGTGGCTGGTAATGTCCTTGGGGATGTCTACCAGCACCGGTCCGGGCCGCCCCGTCGCCGCCAGATAAAAAGCCGTCTTCAGGGTGCTCGCCAGATCGCGGACATCCTTCACCAAAAAATTATGCTTCGTACAGGGGCGCGTAATACCTACCGTATCCACTTCCTGAAAGGCGTCATTGCCGATGAGCGCAACGGGCACCTGCCCGGTGATCACCACCATGGGCACCGAGTCCATATACGCCGTGGCAATACCGGTCACCGCATTGGTGGCACCCGGCCCGCTGGTGACCAGCGCCACACCCACCTTGCCGGTGACCCGGGAATAGGCATCCGCTGCATGCACCGCTGCTTGCTCATGGCGCACGAGGATGTGCCTGACGGCATCCTGCTGCGCCAGCTCGTCGTAAATGTAGAGCACAGCGCCGCCCGGATAGCCGAAAACATATTCTACACCTTCATCACGCAACGCACGGACTACAATCCCCGCACCCGTCAGCTCTTCTGTTTCCAGCTCGGGACTTGGGCGATCTTGCGTAGTCGTCGGGGACGTCATCGTCGTACTCCTCAGGGAATAAAGTATCAGCGCAGAAAGCTAGACATTTTTTGTGGCGAGGTCAAATAAAAATGCCTTGGCACATATGGATCGTCATCTATGGTACACCGCGGCACCCAGCTTTCTGGCCTAGTGGCTGTGCAGGGACTCCAGATAACCCCGTGCCTTGCTGACCAGCTCCTCGGGCAGCCCTCGCCGAGCCGCGATGACCAGCCCCATGGAACGCCCCGGCACCCCGATCTGCAGCTCATAGGTGGGTTCCAGCCGCTCCTGATCAAAGCGCATGGAGGCGTTACGCAGGCAGGAGTGGGTATCAGCAAAGGCCTTGAGCGGTGTGAGATGGGTGGTCACCATACCCCGCACCCCGCGTCCCGCCAGATGATCGAGCACCGCCATCGCCAGCGCCGCCCCCTCTTCCGGGTCGGTGCCGGTACCCAGCTCATCCAGCAGGATCAGCGTGTGGTCATCGGCTTCCGCGAGCAGTCTTTTGAGGACCTCTACATGCCCAGAATAGGTGGACAACGCAAAGGCTACACTCTGCGGGTCACCCATGTCGACAAAAATACGGGTAAAGTTACCGACCACGGCGCGCCCGTTTACCGGGATATGCAAGCCGCAATGGGCCATCACCGTGAGCAATCCAACCGTCTTCAGCGAGACACTCTTACCACCGGTGTTTGGTCCGGTCACCACCAGAATCGGGCACTCGGCATCAATATGCACGGAGAGCGGTTTGGGCTGCGGACCTCGCTTCTCCGCATAGGCGAGGAGCAGTTGCGGGTGATATGCCTCTTCCAGTACCAGCACCGGCTCATCCACCATCTCCGCCGCTTTGCCGTGCAGATGGATGGACAGTTGCGCACCCGCGATGGCCAGATCCAGCCAGGTGAGTGACTCCACCAGATGCTGCAGGCCGTTCAGACGCGCGCGCGCGGCATCACTGAGGGCGCGAAGGATGGCCTGGTTTTCCTGATCGATACGGCCAGCGAGCTTTTCCAGATGGTTATTGCCCGCCACCATCTCCATCGGCTCAACCAGAGTGCCGTGCCCACCCGGACCTGTGCCGCGCCGCACACCGCGAATATTGTCCACTGCCCCATCGGGCAAATGCACGCAGGCGCGCTGGCCGGACCAGTGGACCTTCGCTCCCGGCGCACGCAGATGCCCCTGCAGGGTTTTCTGAATCTGCTCGCGCTCCTTCTTCAGCTCACCATGCAACTGACGCAGGGTATCATTACCATCTTCGCGCATACTGCCGTTGGGCATGAGAACGGCGTCAATCCGCGGCAGCAGGTCCGCTGCCGCGTCCAGATGCTCCGGTCCGGCGGGCAAAAGCGCGGGGCGCTTCTCCACATAAGGACGCAACTGCGCACCGACACGCAGCACCAGCGCGAGATTACGAAAGGCGGTGCCTGCCAGCGCAGCACCGGGAGAGGCCACCTGGCGGATGGCGGCTCGCACATCCGGCAGCTCCGGGAGGATCGGCCCCTCGCCCGACTCCAGACCAAAGCGGGCGGCGGTAATGGCCGCCTGCAACTGGCGGGCGACAGCCGGTGTGGGGGCGGGTGCAAGATTGCGCGCCGCATCGGCCCCAAAGGGCGTCGCGCAGAGTTTTTCGAGCAACCGGCGGATGCCCTCGAATTCCAGGGGCTTGAGGTCAGCTTCCATGGGTGTTCCTGATGGTTGGTTCGCCCAAGGGTACAAAAGGCCGGGCGATAATGCCAACCCAATCAGTTTTGGAAAATTTCCCGCCACCAGCGCTTGCGGCCTTCGGGCACCACAAACTCCCCCAAAGGTTCGGGGGGGTCCCGGGAGAGTATCCAGCCAGCCGGAACCACTTTTCCGCTGCTGCCACAAGACGCTCCCAAATTGTTGGGATCGTAAATCTTGATCAGTTGCGGATATTCAAAATCATCCACATAGACGATGCCGAGATATTTCTCTTTGTGGTCGTGATGCAACAGCACATCGATCGCGCCCAACACCTTGCGGAAGGTCGCCGCATC
>NZ_JBYCKR010000298.1:0-2286 GCF_057473505.1 Acidithiobacillus sp. TH-A35
GCCATTCGCAGCGATGACCCCATCCTTGTGCTGGAACATGAGTTGCTCTATTTCAGTAAAGGCGACGTAGACGAGGCGGCGCTGGCTCCGCCCATCCATCAGGCGGTAGCACGCCGGCAGGGGCGGGACATCACCTGCATCGCCTACTCGCGGATGTTGCCGCTGGCCTTGCAGGCCGCGGAGACGCTGGCGGCAGAAGGCATCGAACTCACGGTGATTGATCCGCGCAGCCTTTCGCCCATTGACTGGGACACCTGCGTGCGCGCGGTGGAGCAGACCCACCGCTGCCTGATCGTCGAAGAGGACTGCCGCTTTGCCGGTGCCGGTGCGGAGTTCGCCGCCACCTTGCAGGAGCGTTGCTTTTACCTGCTGGACGCCCCCATCCAGCGGGTAGCGGGGATGGATATCCCTACCCCCTTCAATGGTACGCTTGAGGCCGCCAGCATCCCCCGCGGGGAAGACATTGTACAGGCGGCCCGGCAGATGATGGCCCGGCGATAGGAGGAGAGGTTGATGAAAGCAGAAATCACCATGCCGGTACTGTCCGACACCATGCAGACCGGACGCCTCACCCGCTGGAACAAGGCCGTCGGTGAAGCGATCAAGAAGGGCGAAGCCGTTGCCGAGGTCGAAACGGATAAAGCGATTCTGGATGTGGAGGCCTTTGTCGACGGTTTTCTGGTAGGCCCTTTGGCCGCGGTGGACACGGACATCCCGGTGCGGCAGGTCATCGGTTACATTGCCGATACGCCGGAAGCGACAAAGACCGATTCAGGCGGTGCGGCCAGAGTTGCCGCGACAACCGCACCGCCCGCCCCACCATCAGCAGCACCCGGAGCGGTTCCAGAGAAAAAAACCGCGCCGCCGACCACCCTGCAGCCGGCCGCCCCTGCGGCCGCCGCAACGCCACCCGATACGGCGCCTTCGGAGAAACCTGCCTCTCTCCCGCGGCCGCACACCCCGACAGCCGCTGCTGCGCTGCAACCCCCGCACGCCGATGGCCTCCAGGCTTCTCCGTATGCCCGCGCCCTCGCCCGTGATCTGGAGCTGGACCTCAGCCAGGTTAGGCCCGGTCCCGACGGCACCATTCATGCGGCCCAGGTGCTGGCTAGTGCCTTAGCGCCCGCAGATGCGGACCTGCACCTCGGCCCGCCCTACACCATCGAGCGACCCGGCATGCTCCGGGCGGCAGTGGCCCGTAATATGTCGGCGACCCTCGATACCCCCACCTTCCTCATCAGCAGTCGCTTGGCCACGGCACCCCTACATGCTGCCGCCAAACAGGCGGGCCTCAGCCTGACCCTCGCCCTGACCCGCGCCTGTGCCCTGACCGTCGCCGAAGATCCTTGGTTTAACCAGGTCTGGACCCGTCGGGGCTTGGCCAAGCGCAGCCGGGTGGATGTAGGTATCGCCGTGGATACCGGCGATGGGCTGATCACCCCGGTGCTGCGCGATGCGGCTGGCCGCCCGCTCAAGGAACTGGTGGAGGACTGGCGGATCCTGCTCGGCAAAGTCAAAAAGGGGCGGATTTACCCGGAAGATTATCAGGGAGCCAGCTTCTATCTTTCCAACCTCGGGGTTTTCCCGGAAGTAGAGCGCTTCAATGCCATCGTGCCGGTGGGCGCCTCCGCCATACTGGCCGTGGCTGCCGCGGGCAGTGATGGGCGGGCGGACTTTACCCTGAGCTGCGATCACCGGGTGATTTTCGGCGCTGACGCGGCGCGCTTTCTGCAGCGGCTGGGCAAGCGGCTGCAGGATTTGTCCTGGTTAGCCACTGGCGGGGGAGGCCTGTGAGCTTAGCGGCAACGCGACATGTCCTCTGCCTCAACAGCGGTTCGTCCTCCATCAAGTTCGCGGTTTTTGCGCTGAAGGCTACAGGGGAAGAGAAACTCGCGGAAGGCGCCGCCGAGCGCATTGGGCAGAGCGTCGGGCGTTTATGGCTGCAACGCGGAGAAGAGCAGGCCATTGACCGGCAGTTGGCCCTGCCGCAGCAGCAGGAGGCGTTAAAGGCCGTATTTGCGGCACTGGCGGAGGTACAATGCGCGACGCCGGATGGCGTTGGCCACCGCATTGTCTCCGGCGGACCGCGTCATCAGGCGCATTGCCTGGTGGATAACCAGGTGCTCAGCGATCTGCGCGCCTCCCTGCGTTTTGCCCCTTTACATCTTACTGCAGAAATCGCCGCCATAGAGGCCGTACAAGCGGTGTGGCCCCATATTCCGCAAGTCGCCTGCTTCGATACGGCTTTTCACCGTAGCATCCCGGAAATGGCCAGCCGCCTGCCCC
>NZ_JBYCKR010000299.1:0-2193 GCF_057473505.1 Acidithiobacillus sp. TH-A35
GTCGATACCGGCCTGAATGTGGTGCATGTGGATGATGTGGCTATGGGCCATTGGCAGGCCTTTGTCGACGGTCAGGTGGGGGAGCGCTATATTCTCGGCGGCGACAATCTCCCCCTGGCGGCGATCCTCACCCGTATTGCTGGTCTTACCGGGCATCGCTCGCCGTGGCTGCGTATCCCGCGCCGCCTGCTCTATCCCCTGGCCTGGGGGGCGGAGGGTATGGTGCGGCTACGCGGCAGGGGGACGCCACTGGTGACGACGGACGAGCTGCGTATGGCCGCGCATAAGATGTATTTTTCGTCTGCCAAGGCGGAGCAGGTCTTGCGCTATACCCATCGTCCTGCGGAGGAAGCCTTGCGGGATGCGGTACAATGGTTTGCTGAGCATCACTACTTATAGCGTGCCTGTCGGTCTGACGGACCCCGCTTCGGGGCGCTTATGCTCTGGTGGGTAGGTGGCTTTGCGGCGCTGCTTTCTCTGGCCGCCGTAATTTATCTGTTGCTGACGCTCTGGGCGGTCGGACGCTGGCATCCGGTGTTGCCGGAGCGCGATGCTGCTGCCACGGAAGATATCTTGCGCGACTGGCCCGGCGTCAGCGTGCTCAAGCCCCTGCATGGCGATGAGGATAATCTCTACAGCGCACTGCACAGTTTTTGCGCACAGGACTATCCGGCATTCGAAATTGTTTTTGGCGTGCAGCGCCCGACCGATCCGGCTATCGCCGTGGTGCAACGTCTGCAAGCCAAGTTTCCGGCCTTGTCACTGTACTGGGTGTGTACAGAAGCGCGTATCGGCAGTAATCCCAAGGTCAATAACCTAGTGGGCATCCTCGCCGCCTGTCGTTATGACACTTTGGTGATCAGTGACGCGGACATTACCGTCGGCCCCCGTTATCTGCGCCAGATTTGCGCACCCTTGCAAAATAGGGATGTGGGTGTGGTCACCTGCCTCTACCGGGCACGGCCAGCGGCTACCTTCTGGTCGCGGGTGTTGGCCAGCCAGGTGAACAGTCTTTTTCTGCCTTCGGTGCTGGTGGCGGCGCGCCTGGGTCCAAATATCTTCTGTGGCGGGGCGACCATGGCCTTGCGGCGCGGGACGCTGGAGGCCTTTGGCGGCTTGCCCAGATTAGCGAACCAACTGGCGGATGATTACTGGCTCGGTGCCTACAGCCGCCAGTTGGGGCAACACACCCTGTTGGCGGATTATGTGGTCGACACCGAGGTTCAAGAGGCCGGTTTCCGGTCATTTTATCGGCATGCCTTGCGCTGGTCGCGCACCACGCGATCGGTACAGCCGCTGGGGCACGCGTTCTCCTTTTTGAGTTATCCGCTGCCGCTGGTACTCCTGCTGGCACCTTGGATGGGCCTGTGGGGCGGGCTGCCTCTGGGTGTGGTTCTCCTCTTGCGCCTCGTGTACCATAGGCAGATTATGCATAAACTCGGTGCAGGCGACTCCTTCGGAGTGGCCCTGCTGGGAGATTTTCTGGGCCTGTGGATTTGGTTTCACGCCCTTTTCGCGCGGCACGTCGCCTGGCGAGGGTCGCAATTTGCCATCGGCGCCGACGGGCGGATGGGTGGCCATGACGGAGCAAAACAATGACGATGAAAACCCTTTTCTTGCAAGCCCCTTCTTTTGAGGGATTCGACGGTGGTGCCGGTTCGCGCTATCAGGCCAAGCGGGAAATTCGCTCTTTCTGGTTCCCCACCTGGCTGGCCCAACCCGCCGCCATGATCCCCGGCAGTCGTTTGCTGGATGCCCCTCCAGGGGATGTCAGTGTTGAAGAAACCCTGCAGGTGGCGGCCGCGTATGAGCTCTGCATTATCCACACCAGCACGCCGTCTTTCCCTTCGGATGTGCGCATGGCCGAGTTGCTCAAGGAGCACTACCCCGAGATGCTGATTGGCATGGTCGGCGCCAAGGTGGCCGTAGAGCCGGAAGAATCCCTGCAAGCCTCCACCGCTGTCGATTTTGTCGCTCGCGAAGAGTTTGACTACACCCTCAAGGAAGTGGCGGAAGGGCGGCCCCTCAGTGAAGTGGACGGCATCACCTATCGCTCCGGAAATGGTCAGATTGTCCATAATCCTGATCGTGCCATGATTGAAGACATGGATGCTTTGCCCTTCGTCTCCGAAGTGTACAAGCGCGATCTGCACATTGAAGACTATTTCATTGGCTATCTGAAGCACCCCTATA
>NZ_JBYCKR010000300.1:0-2055 GCF_057473505.1 Acidithiobacillus sp. TH-A35
GGATATTGCCGGCGCCGTCCGCTATCTGCTCTTCGATGCGCCTTATGTCACTGGCCACAATCTCGTCGTCGATGGCGGTCGCATGTTATATTGACGGTCATGAGCCCAACCGTAAAATCCCCCATCCGCTTTTACAGCGAAGACGAACTGGACGCCTTGGAGGCGGAAGACCCCCTCGCCGCGGCCAAAATCGCCCACGCCCAGGCCATGGCCGAACGCGGACTCGACCGCCAGAAACGCTATGGACCCGACGATCCCCTGCCCGACCCTGCGACCGTCACCGAAGCGGTGCAAACGGTGCGCCACATTCTCCACCGCGATGGCGGCGATATCGAACTGGTGGAAATTGTCGAACGCGACGTGCGGGTACGCATGAAAGGCGCCTGCGCGGGCTGCCCCAATGCCGTCATCGATCTCAAACAGGTGGTCGAGCGTATCGTCGGCGCGGTGCCGGGAGTAGTCAGTGTGAGCAATACCTTTTGAAGGCGAGCGCGAATACACCGCCCAAAGTCGGCTTCGTCAGCCTCGGCTGCCCCAAGGCCACGGTGGACAGCGAGCGCATCCTCACCCAGTTGCGCGCCGAGGGCTATCTGCTGGTGGGGGATTACGCCAGCGCCGATGTGGTCGTCGTCAACACCTGCGGCTTTATCGACGCGGCGGTGGAGGAATCCCTGGAAGCCATCGGCGAGGCGCTGGATGAGAACGGCAAGGTGGTGGTCACCGGTTGTCTGGGTGCCCGCGAGGGCGGCGACTTTGTGCGCAGCGCACATCCCAAGGTGCTCGCCGTCACCGGCCCCAATCAGGCCAGTGCCGTGCTCGACGCGATTCACGAGGCACTCCCTCCGGCCCACGACCCTTACACCGACCTGGTCCCGCCCCAGGGCCTGCGCCTGACGCCGCCCCACTACGCCTATCTGAAAATCTCCGAGGGCTGCAATCAGTCCTGCAGCTTCTGCATCATCCCCAGCATGCGCGGCAAGCTGGTCAGCCGCGCGCCGGACGATATTCTGCGCGAGGCCGAGGCGCTGGTGGCGGGCGGCGTCAAAGAACTGCTGGTGATTTCCCAGGACACCGGCGCTTACGGGGTGGACCGCAAATACCGCACCGCCTTTCACAACGGCCGCCCGCTCAAGACCCGCATCACTGATCTCTGCGCGGCCCTGGGCGAACTCGGCGTCTGGGTGCGCCTGCACTACGTCTACCCCTACCCGCATATCGACGAACTCCTGCCCCTGATGGCGGCAAGTAAAATTCTGCCCTATCTGGATGTGCCCCTGCAGCACGGCAGTCCGCGCATCCTCAAGGTCATGCGCCGCCCCGCTGCCGCCGAAAAGACCCTCGACCGAATTCTGGCCTGGCGCCAGGCAGTGCCGGACCTGACCATCCGCAGCACCTTCATCGTCGGCTTCCCCGGCGAGACCGATGCGGATTTTGCGGAACTGCTGGATTTTCTGCGGGCGGCGGAGTTGGATCGGGTCGGTTGTTTCGCCTATTCGGCCGTGAACGGCGCGCCCGCCAACGCGATCGCTGGCGCGGTGCCGGATCTGGTCAAAGAAGAACGTCGCGCCGAATTCATGGCCGTGCAGGAAGCCATCAGCCGGGGGCGACTACAACGCTGGGTGGGCCAGCGTCAGCGGGTGCTGGTGGACGAGGTGGGCCGGGGGGGCAAGGTGATCGCCCGCTCCGCCAGCGATGCCCCGGAGATCGATGGTGTGGTGCATCTGGGCAAGGCGGCGGGGTTGCAGGTCGGGGACTGGGTGGAGGTGGAGATCACCCGGGCGGATGCCCATGATTTGCATGGGGTGCTGGTGTCGGCCTGATCGGGCCCTTGGTCGCTCAAGGCAGGCGACTGCCCCGCTCGATCCGCACCCCCACATCCCGTGTTCCGCGCACGGCGGCGGGTTTGTGCACCGTCACCTGCACCCAGGCCGCACCGAATTCACTGCGAATGATGTCGGCAATCTGCTCGGCCAGGGTCTCCACCAGTTCCAATTCTGACGCGGCGATATGGGCGACCAGGCGCTGGCAGATGGTCTGGTAGTTGATGGTGTTCTC
>NZ_JBYCKR010000301.1:0-2837 GCF_057473505.1 Acidithiobacillus sp. TH-A35
TCGGCGGTCACCATCAACGAGGGTGCTGGCCAGGTCGAATCGGGAGTGGCAGCCAGCATCGCTCACCTCCGCCGCGGTGGCGATTCACTGGAAACCGTTGCCGAAGTGCTCGGTATGGCCAATCAAGCCGCCCAAAAATCACGGGGCAATCTGAGGGACATCCTTAACGGCAGTACTCAGGGAGTCGCAGCCGCTGACGCCATGGGCAGTCACATGAACGCCTTACAACAGTCCATGGATCGTTTCACCGCACAATTCGGTCAAATTCAGAACTCTCTGGACACGGTTCGCGGGCAACTCGCTCAGGCCAGTGAGGCAGCCGTGCAGGGAGAAGCGGCACTGGCTACCCGCCTAACCATCGCCAAGGCGGATCACGTCCAGTGGGTCGCCCACATTTTAGAGAGGATCAGTACTAACCATACCGCCATCTCTCCGACCGAGCTTTCCGATCACCACCAGTGTCGCCTCGGAAAATGGATGGACAGCATGGCACAGAGTGAATTGGCGCAGTTGCCGGAGTTTGTGGCCGTACAGCAAGTACATCCCCAGATCCATAAACTTGGCCTCGCCATCATTGCCTCCCTGAAAAAGGGAGATGAAGATGCCGTTCGCAAGGGTGCCGGACAGATCAAAAGCCTCAGTACCATGGTACAGCAGCAACTTGACAAACTTCGCGGCCGCATCATGAGCCGCTGACCCGTGTAGCCGGAGGAAAATTCACGTTATGGCGCGCAAAGCCCAAAAAAATGGCCGAATAAAGCCCTGGGCAATCACCTGGGTTTTGACCATTCTCGCAATGCGTAGCGACTTTCTCGCCAGCCCTGAATTATCAGGTAGCGGCAGCCCCTTCTGGATCCCTATCGGCCTAGAGACTCTGCGCTTTATGGTGCTCTGGTTTGCCGCCCACGTCATCGTTCACACCATTTTCGGCGCATGGGATATGTTTGCCGAAGGTCGTGAACTTTAGTCTGCAGCAATCCAATTTGCCGCTTCAGCAAATTCTTCGTTGGAAAAGACTCTGACCGGACAAGGCATGGCAAAACCGAAAAGGCGTGTTGCAGCAGCAATCCAGCCCTCGTCCGTGACGACAGCAATCCGTTCCCATGCCTTGAGATGAGCAAATCCCACCTCCATGTCGTCCCACTAGGATATCGGTCGGTCGACGCCAGGCGTCTTGAGGGCGGCCAGTAGCGTGTGCAGCGCCGGTTGATCCTTATCGTCGCGCACAGGATATAATCCGGTAGCAGCATTTCAACGGAACCATGTCGCCACGTGGCCAGGATTTTGCCTGGCACGCTGGCTGGGTTACGCTAGCCGGAAAGCAGCCCATGGGTGTCCAGCACTACCCGCAATGGCTGGAGGCGGCTGAGTGCAAATTTACCGTGGTTTGGGTCTCCTCTAGTCAGACCGTTAGGATGAATATATATTGATCCAGGGTTCCATACGCACAGCTTCTGTAGAACAGGCTGAGGTGCAGTCCCTTGGACCGGAGGGCTTTATGCAATCAGCTAATCAACACTCATACTTTCAAAACAACTGGGATGCACTGCCGTCCAGAGACAGGCAGAAAAACGCGCGCGCGAAGCCGTTCGTCGTTATCGTGGACGACCAGTCCACCGGTCGCAAGATACTGGAGAGGCTGGTGCTCAGCATTACACCAGAACTGCTGGTGGAGAGTTTCACTGATCCTCACAAGGCCCTGGAGCGGATACACGACCAGACGCCGGACCTCATCCTTGCGGACTACAAAATGCCAATCATGGACGGGTTGGAATTTACCAAGCGCGTCCGCGCCATTCCTGCATGCGGCGATGTACCGATTGTAATCGTCACCGTAGTCCAGGATATCCAAGTCCGCTACAAAGCCCTAGAGGCTGGAGCTACGGATTTTCTCACCCGACCGGTAGACCAGTATGAGTGCCAAGCACGTTGTCGTAATCTGCTCGCCTTACGAAAGCAGCAGAAGATTGTCAAAGACCGGGCTAACCATCTGGAAAATCAAGTGGTTTTGGCGACAGAGCAGATCCGCGGAAGGGAACGGGAAACGCTCCTTATTTTGGCTCGGGCCGGTGAGTACCGCGATCATAATACCGGCAATCATGTCATGCGCATGGCCACCTATACCCGCGTGGTGGCCGAGAAGCTTGGTTTCGCCGAAGTGAGGTGTGACGAAATTGAGTTGGCCGCACCGCTGCATGATATTGGCAAAATCGGCATACCTGACTCCATCCTCCTGAAGCCTGGCAAGCTCACGGAGGATGAGCACCTGTTGATGCAGGCGCACCCTCTCATCGGCCATGAAATATTGAGTGGAAGCCAATCCCGTTTTATCCAAATCGGGGCAATAATTGCTATGGGCCATCATGAAAAATTCGACGGCAGCGGCTATCCCAAGCGATTGCGAGGGGCGGAGATCCCGCTGGAAGCGCGCATCGTCGCGGTGGCAGACGTGTTTGACGCCCTGACTTCGGCGCGCCCGTACAAGGCGGCTTGGCCGTTCGATGAGGCCGTTGCTTATATGCGAGATCAGGCAGGTCGTCACTTTGATCCCCTCTGCGTGCAGGCATTTCTCAGCCAGCTAGACGAAATCCGTGCAATCGGGCAGCGGTTGCGCGATCCCTCACCCCAGGGAAACACCGACTCATTGCCCGCCGATGCGGACATGTGAAGCTGGCGCAACCCACCCTGGCCGCCCCTGTGGATCCATCGATGTCCGATACTCAGATGCCCGAAGCAAATGATCTAGCCATCCGTCAGGTGGGCCTCTTCCGGGCCCTCTCAGGCCGACTATCCCGGCGGACCGATAGTGAGCATGAGCAGGCGATTGTGCGAATGGT
>NZ_JBYCKR010000302.1:0-5379 GCF_057473505.1 Acidithiobacillus sp. TH-A35
TGCTCCGGCAGGGGCATGCCGTGCAGCTCTGGGGGCGGTGCGCCGAGCGTCTGCCTTGCCAGCCCGGTCGCGCGGATCTGTTTCCCATATTCCCGCAGTGCGCGCGACCGGAAGGGCTGCGCTGTACTGTGAACCTCACCGCTGCGGTGCGAGGCAGTGAGGGTATAGTGCTCGCCATACCTAGCCATGCCTTGCGCGGTCTGATGACGAATTTGCGCTCCTGTCTGCCACCCGCCACGTTGCTGGTCCTCGCCAGTAAAGGGCTGGAGATGCAGACAGCTTTGCGCCTTGATCAGGTATTACAGGAAACCGTGCCGGATGTGCCGCTGGTGGTGCTCTCCGGTCCGAGTTTTGCCCATGACCTGATTCTGGGAAAACCATTGGCAATGACGGCGGCGTCCACCGATCTGGCCCATGCTCAGCGGGTGGCCGAGGCCTTTGGCAGTGCGCAGATGCGGGTCTACACCAGTGATGATGTGGCGGGGGTATGTCTGGGTGGGGCAATCAAAAATGTGCTGGCGATTGCTGCTGGCATTTCTGATGGATTGGGGAATGGCGACAGTGCGCGTGCCGCGCTCATCACCCGCGGGATGGCAGAATTGCATCGCCTGGGACCGGCGCTGGGGGGGCGACCCGAGACCTTCATGGGCCTGGCCGGTGCCGGTGACTTGATCCTCACGGCGAGCAGCGACTTGTCGCGGAACCGCCGGGTGGGAATCGGCCTGGGCCGCGGCTTGAGTCTGGAAGCGGTGCTGCGCGAGATTGGCGAAGAGGCCGAGGGCGTGCGTACGGCGCAAGCCTTATTCCAGCTTGCACAGCGTCTGGGCGTGGATATGCCAATCACCGAGCAGGTATATCGCGTGCTCTTTGAGGGCACGGCGCCGCGCGCTGCGAGCGATGTGCTGATGCGCCGCGCCCCGCGTTCCGAATTGCACATGCCGTCCGATGTCACGCTTTCCTCTGGTGCGTCGTGATGAGCCTGCGCAGGGTGGGGTGGTCATGGGTCTGCAGTGCAGGACTTGCAGAATGGGCTTGGGATCGTTACATTGCCGCCAGATGACAGGGTGTTTTGCACACCCGGACAAATAGAATAAGGAGTTTGGATGTCACCAGACAGGACCGCATGTTGACGGCGGCGCTGGCGCAGGCTTTTGCGTACCAGGCACAAAGCCTCCAGGCCGTTTCGCGGACTTTTGCCCTGACGATTCCCCAGTTGCCGGAAGCCTTGCGGGACGCGGTCGGTAATGGCTACCTGTTGTGCCGAATTGCGGACACCATAGAAGATGACCCGGATTTGCCCTGGAAAAAAAAGGCCTACTGGCAGGCGGAGTTTCTCAAGGTGGTGGAGGGGGGGGGCGACGCCGCCGCTTTCGCGGCGGCGTTCGGTGCATGCCTGTCGGCAGCGATGCCCGAAGCTGAGCACGATCTGATTCGTCATGCCCCCGATGTTGTTGCCATCACCCACAGCTTTAACCCCACGCAGCGGGCTGCATTGTCCCGCTGCGTGCGGATCATGGGCAGGGGGATGGCGGAGTTTCAGCAACATGCTTCCTTGCAGGGGCTTGCGGACATGACGGCGATGGACCGCTACTGCTATGTAGTCGCGGGCGTCGTCGGTGAAATGCTCACCAGCCTTTTTGTGGAGTATGAGCCACGACTGGCGCCGCATGATGCGGAGATGCAGCGGCTTGCGGTGTCTTTTGGGCAGGGTCTGCAGATGACCAATATCCTCAAGGACATCTGGGATGACTGGCAGCGCGGTGTGAGTTGGATGCCACGCGCACTGTTCCAGCGTCATGGTTGCGATATTGCCGCGGTGCAACCCGGCAGCCATGATCCGGCTTTTGCGGCGGGCCTCCGTGAACTGCTGGGTATTGCCGCCGGGCATTTGCAGGATGCGCTGCGTTATACGCTCCTGATTCCGGCCGAGCAGACAGGGATGCGCGATTTTTGTCTCTGGGCTATTGCCATGGCGGTGTTGACCCTGCGGCGGATTTCCGAAAATCCTGCTTTTGCTTCTGGGAGCGACGTGAAAATCAGCCGGAGCATTGTGCATCGGGTGGTATTCCTGTCGCGCCTGCTGCACCGCTCCGACGCGCTCCTGCAACTGAGTTTTCGGGTGGGTGTCAAACCACTGGCGCAGTCTTCTGCTGCGGGGCGACCATGAATCGTATCCTGCAACCCGTGCGCTACAGCGCGAGCATTTTTCGCTCGCCGCTGGATCGGGTGATAGCTGAGGCGCGCATCGCGCTAAGTAATCTGCAGGCGGAAGATGGTCACTGGTGCTTCGAATTTGAAGCCGATTGCACCATCCCCGCCGAATATATTCTGATGCAGCACTACATGGACGAGCGCGATACCTCTCTGGAGGCCAAGATGGCCGTCTATCTGCGCAATAAACAGGCGGATCACGGCGGCTGGCCTCTCTATTACGGAGGCCGTTTTGACCTGAGCGCTTCGGTAAAGGCCTATTATGCACTGAAACTGGCCGGGGATGCCCCAGAGCTACCGCATATGCGGCGCGCCCGTGAGGCGATCCTGGCGCATGGCGGAGCGGAACACGCCAACGTGTTCACGCGCATTACTCTGGCACTTTTTGCCCAGGTGCCGTGGCGGGCCGTGCCTTTTATTCCGGTGGAAATCATGCTGTTGCCGCGCTGGTTTCCCTTTCAAATTTATAAAGTGGCGTCGTGGTCGCGCACGGTGATGGTGCCGCTGTTTATTTTGTGCAGCCTCAAGGCGCGGGCCAAAAATCCCTTGCAGGTGCATATCCGCGAACTGTTCCGGCGGCCGCCGGAACAGATTGCAGACTATTTCAGCCATGCCCGGCAAGGGATTGTGGCGCATCTTTTTCTGTCGCTGGATCGATTTTGGCGGCTGATGGAGGATTGGATACCCCGGAGTATCCGGCGCCGTGCCCTGAAGAAGGCGGAGGCGTGGTTTACTGCGCGAATCAACGGGGAGGATGGCCTGAATGGTATTTTTCCGGCCATGGTGAATGCCCATGAGGCTTTGGAGTTGCTCGGTTATCCCTCCGACCATGTCTATCGCCAGCAAACGGGGGCAGCCCTGCGCAAATTGGTGGTGGAGCGGGCGACCGACGCTTACTGTCAGCCCTGTGTGTCACCCGTCTGGGACACCTGTCTCGCGCTCCATGCGCTGCTGGAGCAGGATGGCGAGGTGTCTCCGGCGGTACAAAGCGGTATCCAATGGCTCAAGGACCGGCAGATTGGTGCCGAACCCGGCGACTGGCAGGAGCAGCGGCCCAATTTGGCGGGCGGCGGTTGGGCCTTTCAATACGCTAATCCTTATTATCCGGATCTGGATGACACGGCAGCGGTGGGCTGGGCGCTGGCGCGGGCCGGGCGTGCAGAAGATCGCGACAGTATCGAAAGGGCGGCGAACTGGCTGGCCGGTATGCAATCCAGAAACGGCGGATTCGGGGCTTATGACGTGGATAATACCCACTATTACCTCAACGAAATCCCCTTTGCCGATCACAAGGCCTTGCTAGACCCGCCGACGGCCGATGTCACCGGGCGCGTGGTGGCCTTTCTGGCGCATTTGGCGCGGCCACGGGACCGGGATATTTTGCGGCGTGCCGTGGCTTATCTGTTGCGTGAACAAGAGTCATCCGGGGCCTGGCTGGGGCGCTGGGGGACCAATTACGTCTACGGGACCTGGTCCGTGCTCATGGCGCTGGCTGAGTTGGATGATCCTTCCCTGCAACCCGCTATGGAACGCGCAGCGTACTGGTTGCGCGCGGTACAGCAGTGCGACGGCGGTTGGGGTGAAAGCAATGACTCCTATGGCGACCCCGGTCTCGCCGGCATGGGCCAGACTTCTACTGCAGCGCAGACGGCCTGGGCATGTCTCGGTCTGATGGCGGCGGGAGATCGGGATAGTGTCGCTTTGCATCGCGGTATAGCCTGGTTGCAGGCACACCAGGAAGGGGATGGGTGCTGGCAGGACCCATTTTTTAACGCACCGGGATTCCCCAAGGTTTTTTACCTGATTTATCACGGTTATAGCCGGTATTTCCCGCTCTGGGCGCTGGCCCGTTACCGGAATTTGGGATGCCTCGCCCGCGATTAGGGGTGGTGGTGGCTCTGGACGCGGAGGCGCGTGTTCTCCATGCTGGCGCTCTGTCGCACGATGCGGTGATAGAGGTAGGTGAGCAAATGTTGCTGTGTGTTTCTGGCATGGGGCCTGAGCGGGCGACGGCTGCGGCGCGTAAGCTGATTGCTGCGGGTGCTGAAGGGCTGGTTTCCTGGGGCACCGCAGGCGCCCTGCAGCCGGAACGGAAGCCTGGGGATTTGCTGTTGCCGGAAACCGTGTTCTGGTCGGGGCAGACCTGGGCGGTGAATCTGGCCTGGCGCGCGACCGTCGCGAAACCGCTGTCCCTTCCCGTCCACGGTGGGGGCCTGCTCTCGGTGGATACCCCTTGCGGCTCTGTGGCCTCGAAATCCGCATTTCTGGTGGACTACCCGTCGGCACAAAGTGTGGATATGGAAAGTGGTGCCATTGCCGCGGCCGCCCATGTGGCAGACCAACCTTTTATCGTCATTCGCAGTGTTGTGGACCCAGCGGATCAGTCGCTGCCGATGGTGGCTACAGGGAGTGTAGATGCTTATGGGCGCCCGCAGGCGCTCAGGTTCATGCACGGATTATTGCGTCATCCTGCTGAGTTGTCTGCTTTGATACGTTTGGGCGGGCAGATGCAGAAGGCGCTGAACACTTTGCGCGCCGTTGTGCCGGGTATTCAGGCGGGAAGGTTCGCATGAAAGCCTTGCTGACCGGAGCATCGGGTTTCGTCGGCGGTGCGGTGTTACGCCGCTTGCTGGCCGAAGGCCTGGAAGTGCGGGTGCTGCACCGGGCGAGCGCTGATCCGAGCAACTGGGAAGGTCTGAACGTGGAGTTGGCAGTCGGCGACCTTACTGATGGTCCGGCTCTGGACCGCGCCGTAGCAGGTTGTCAGGCGGTCTTTCACGTCGCTGCGGATTATCGGCTCTGGGTGCCCGAACCGCGCTCCATGTACGCCGCCAATGTGGGCGGCAGCGAACGTCTGATACGCGCGGCGCTCAATGCCGGAGTGGAGCGCATCGTCTATACCAGTAGTGTCGCCGTGCTCGGTCACTACGCCGATGGCCGTGAAGCGGATGAAGAAGCTCCCTCGCGTTTGGAAGATATGATCGGTCACTATAAGCGCTCCAAATATCTTGCTGAGGAGGCACTGCATGCTCTTTGCCAGGATGAAGGCGCGCCCATCGTCATCGTCAATCCCTCGACGCCCATAGGCCCGGCGGATCGCAAGCCGACCCCCACCGGGCGGATGGTGCGCGATGCCGCGGCGGGCCGCCTGCCGGCTTATGTCGATAC
>NZ_JBYCKR010000303.1:0-3266 GCF_057473505.1 Acidithiobacillus sp. TH-A35
GCCGAAAGCGCCTGGGCCATGACCGTCCACAAGGCGCAGGGTTCTGAGTTCGCCCACACCGTCCTCATCCTCCCGCCCGCGGACAGCCCCGTCCTCAGCCGCGAACTGCTCTATACGGCCATCACCCGCGCCCGCAGCCACTTCACCCTCATCGCCCCCCGCGAGCGGCTGGAAAACGCCATCCAGCGCCAGACGCGGCGGATGAGCGGGCTGCATGCGGCTTTCTACGATCCCAGGCGCTGAATGTCACCGGCATTACTTTGACGGGGAGGGTGGCAACGGGCCGGTGCTGAGGCCCCGATGGTGTCCGCCGATGGGACACGTCGCAAAAGGCTGCTGCGCTGGCTCTTGAAAACCGACGTTTTTTCCGTAGAGCTTCTAGGCCTGAGCGAATCTCGACAGGTCAGATTTCGACGTAGAGCGTGTCGTCTTCTACGCTCACCGGAAAGGTTTTGAGCGCTTTCCTCCTGCATACCAGATTCAGTATCTGAATGCCCGGGGGGAAGTTGGCCCAGTCCACGACCTCGCCGGTGCGGATATCGAAACGCGCGCGGTGCCGATGGCACTGGATCAGGCGGTCATCGATAATCTCGCCATCCGTTAGCGACGCCCTCAGGTGGGTGCACCTGGCCTGTGTGGCATAGTAGCCGTTGCTCAGTGCATAGACGGCAAGATCAATGCCTGCGACCTTACAGGCTTTGGCCTGACCGTGGGGAAAATCATTTTGCGTCCCAATCTTGTGTTTGGCCATGGTGAACGTGCTCCTGTGGAAATTGTCTCTGCGCAGCGCATGAGGGCGACATAACGGGGCTTGGAAGAACCTCCGTAGACTGGCCGCCCATCTCCGTTTCTATCGTGGGTTCCATCACTACGACACTTGATGATGGTAATTACGCGATAGTTGATAATGTGTCAAATCGCGGGCGGACCCTCTTTGGGTATCCAACTCCACGCGATTGACGGTTGTGCGCTGCATAAAGGCAGTTACACCCCAAACTTCTGTTGAAGGACCGTACTGATTGCCTCACACATGGGTCCTTTTTCAGCGGCGCACAGATTGCGAATGACGTGGAAAGGAATCCCCGCATCCCACAGGGAGAACCCGCAGGCCATAATGCAAGCACCCGTCCGGCTACCCACCAGTCCCCATTCTGTGATTCCTGTAAACTCACGCAAGACGGTTATCGCCGCCTGATTCAACCCGTAACCAGGCTTTTCGATAATCACCTCGTGCCCCACGTCAATCACCGACCCGCCATCGTTGCCATCATTCATGCGCATTCGGAACAAGCTGCCGGGCGGATTGCAAAAACGGGTGGCCACGACGACCGAATAGTCCTGTGCGGCGTCCCTGATGCGATCTACCAAGTCAGGCTTGGGGGAAAATCCAAATTGCAGATCAATGACCAATAATCCGCTGCTTTGTGGCATGGTGTGCTCCTTTCTATCTGAGTGTTACAGCACAACGGCATCCTTGTTTCCATTAAGAGGCATCGAACGCCTTAATGCCAACCTGAACATGAAAAGGATAGCGAATGTCGTTATTGAGCGACGGAAGAACCGGCTGTCGCACCCCCTCTACAATAGACCAATAAACAATAGCTTTTAATCCTATGCCATTGATCATCGTCATTTCATATACCGCCACAGATCACTTTCGTTGTGTTGCCTCACAGCGACGGAAAACCTATTCAATGCCATCAACCATGAACTGGCACCGCCAAAAAATCAACCGATAGCGGCTATGGCACGATATCTGCTGCGTTGTATATATGGTTAGGAAAACTGCGAAATCATGGAGTGTCATCGTGTTTAAAGATGCTGATACCTTTAACGTTTCCGGGGCACCGCTACCTCGTGGTGAAATCCCACACGTCACAACGCCGCCTCTGATGCAACACTACCTGGACCACCTGGCGTTGACACCCGCACAGCGACATTGGATAGAACAGGAGATGGCACAAATGCCAGGCGGTTCAGGCAATGGCAACGCATTCAGTGCATTACAGACCGCGCTCGGGTCGCTCGCGGACGATGACGAGCTTCATGCGAGGCTGGCGCTGTCGTTGCCCGCCACGCGTCACACTAAGCATCCTGCGGCATGGTTGCGCCATCAGCAAGTTCCGGTAATTCGCCGTTCGTCGATGGCCCCAAAACCGTTTCTACGTTCCCCGCAAGATGTGTTACGGCACTTTTTCAGTCAGCTACACGTCGCTTCAAAGATAGGTGGCAGCCTCAAGGCTGCTTTTGCATTTTCAGCGCGCAGTGCACCTGCGCGCGGTAAAAGGGTTGCCAGGGCTGCCGTGGTATGGGGCATTATCCTGATGGGCGGCTTGGTAGCCCCAGCATTTGCACATGCCCACGAGGATCATTTCCAGCTTAAGCCCGGATACGAAACGCTGCAGTTCGAGGGCTGAATCCAGACACTCGGACGCTTCTGATATTGCGTGCTGAGCCCCTCATAACAGGCGAAACGCCGATCCTACTGCATTTTGCACCAACCGCCCTTCGGCGGAAAATATCTATTGTCATAAAAAAGTCATGTAATCTTCATACTAGTGTCACACAAACCAGTTATCCTATGGGGAGCCGCAATATAGCCCCCATAAGGAGATCTGCATGAGTCAGTCCACGGGCACACATGTACCCCAACGTAGTGTCATCGAATCCCTCAACAATGCCCCGGTGAGTTTCTTCCATTTGCACGCCGCGTTCACGGCGAGCATGGGATTTTTACTATGTTATTAATTTTATTAAATAGTATTGCTGTACACACAGTACATGTGCTACGTGCGGCGATGTTTGCGCAGATGCGAAACCCCCTGCCGGTCCGGACCGGATCACCGCAAGGCCCACGGATCCTTCTGCTGGTGAATGCACGGACCAACGGTAAAACGATCATCTCCGTTGAAGTGGCTCTGGAGCGCACTGGCGGCCAGGTAATACGAGTCACGGAGCGTGCGGAAGCTGAGCAGTTGGTGCGCCGCTGGGATCCTGAAGTGTTGGTTCTGCTCGGATGGTCTGCCACGACGGGCGACTGGCTGCGGCATCTGCAATTCGCACCGCGTCAGGGCGATTTGCCCTTCCTGGTGGTCGGCAATAGTGCAGGAGAAGACCACGAGGAAACAAACGCCGTAGCAGCTCTGGAAGTAGGTGCGCAGGCGTATATCCCTGCCGGTATGGGGCTGGGAATCTTAACCGCCCAGGTATGCGGTCTCCTCAAAAAGCTCCGCACACAAACGCCTGTCCGGGTGGTTAAAGAGGAA
>NZ_JBYCKR010000304.1:0-8988 GCF_057473505.1 Acidithiobacillus sp. TH-A35
CTTCCGCGAGTCTTCGCCCTACATTCATCGCTTTCGCGGGCAGACTTTCGTCATCAATTTCGGTGGCGACGCCCTGGCGGATGGCAGCATCCGCAGCCTCGCCCATGACATCGCCCTGCTCAACAGCCTGGGCATCAATGTCGTCCTGGTGCATGGGGCCGGGCCGCAGATTGACGCGGCACTGCTGGCCCACCAACTGCGCACCGAGCGAGTCAACGGCAAGCGCATCACCGACCTGGCGGCCATGCAGGTACTCCGCGAGGCGGTAGGCGGCGCCCGTCTGGTGGTGGAGGCGGCATTGTCCGAGGGGCAAATGGGCTCGCCCATGGCCCATGCCGGGTTGCAGGTGGTCAGCGGCAACTTCATCATCGCCCAGCCCCTTGGGGTGCTGGAGGGAGTGGATTACCAGTATACCGGGCAGGTACGGAGGGTAGCGACAGAGGCCATCCAGCGCCATCTTGCTGCCGACGAAATCGTCCTGCTCTCCCCCATCGGCGTCTCGCCGACGGGCACCCTGTTCAACATCCGCGCGGAGGAAGTGGCCGTAGCAGCGGCCTTGTCCTTGCACGCCGCCAAGCTGGTTTTTTTCATGGACGAAGACGGCGTGACCGATGCCCAGGGCCAACTCCTGCGCCAGGTTACCCTGTCTGAATTGCCGGAATTGCTCACCCGGGACGATATTCAAGGCGACCTGCGCGAGCATCTGCACAGCGCTGCGATCGCCTGCGCCGGAACGGTGGATCGTGTCCATCTCATATCCCGGCATGTGGATGGTGCGCTGCTGCGCGAACTATTCACTCGCGACGGCCTCGGTACCCTCATCTCTCAAGATCCTTTTGAACATCTGCGGACCGCCACCGTCGCCGACATCCCCGGCATCCTTGATCTGATCGGTCCCATGGAAGAGCGCGGCGTGCTGGTGCGACGCAGCCGGGAACGCCTCGAAATGGAAGCAGATCACTTCGTGGTCATGGAACGGGACGGCAAGATCATCGGCTGTGCGGCCATGTATCCCTACCCTGATCAGGGAATGGCCGAAGTCGCCTGTCTTGCGGTAAACAGCCGCTATCGTCGCCAGGGGCGCGGTGAGCGGCTGCTTGACTACTGCCAGGAACGCGCGCGAGCGCAGAAGCTGGAACAGATCTTCGTGCTCAGCACCCAGACAACCCACTGGTTTCTGGAGCGCAACTTTCACCACGGCACCTTGGAGGATTTACCGGTGCCGCGGCAGCACCTCTACAACTTCCAGCGCCGCAGTCAGGTATTTTTTCGCAGCGTGAAAGCGTGAAGCGGGGTCAGGAGGTGTCGGCGACCGCCTCATTCTCCTCGGCTTCGCCTTCCGAAGGAAACCCCGTATCCTCCCCCCGTTCCGTGGCGGCGGCGCGGTCGGGCAGCCTGGACAAGCCCCCGGTGCGGCCATCATAGCGATTGACCACCGTGCAGCGGCGGGCGATGAAGCCACCCTTTTCCGTCTCACTGGACTCAAGATCAAACTCCAGAATGATATCCCGGCTCGGGAGGTCATCCGTATCCAGTTCGCGCGGCAGGTCAGAAATATGGACAAAGGCCGTCTCGTAGGGAGAGTCGTCCTGCCGGGTATCGGTCACCCACAAACGAGCGGAAATACCGGTCAAAAAACGGATGAAACCGAAGCCGCGGTCCGCCTCCCAACGGATGCAGATACCGCGGATGCGTGAGCCTATTTCCCCCCACGGCACCCGCACGTCGCCGCGGGTGGGAATCAGCCCGGGCACCAGATAACCGGAGTAGAAAGCGTCCGCTTCATGCTGCAATTCTCTGGAGACATTTTTGAACGCCAGCACCTCGACCCGGCATCCCTTATTCTGCAACGCGCGAACCACCTGCAGGAAATCCCCGTCACCCGTGACCAGCAGCACCTGATCCAGCCGCTCGGATTGCAGCATCACATCCACCGCCAGATCCAGATCGGCATTGGCCTTGGACATGCTGTTGCCTTCTTCGTCCACGAACCAGCGCACCGGCTTTTCGATGATTTTCCAGCCCAGATCGCGCACCGCCTGCTGATAGCCACGAATCCGTTCCCGGTACTCGCGGTCACGCTTCATGCGCTCGCCATCCACCGCCATGTAGGTGTTCAGGCGTAGTAGTCGCGCCCCGTCCTCCCGCCCGGCGAAGCGCCGCAGCACGTCATAACGCATGGCATAACCGCCGTTATAACGAATATTTTCGGCATCCACATAGACGCCAATATGTAGCTCACCAGTACTCATGAATGCTCAGGACTCCAGGATCGCGCCGTTGGCGGCGTTAGTCACCAGCTTGCGATAACGGCGCAACCACGGTGACTTCAGGGGCTTTTCTATCGGCACCCAATGCTTGCGGCGTTCGGCCAATTCCTCGTCACTCAGGTCGACGTGGATTTTGCCGTTATCGAGGTCAAGAGAAATAATGTCCCCATCTTTCAGCAGGCCGATGGGGCCGCCCTCTGCCGCCTCTGGGGAGATATGGCCGATACAGGCCCCGCGGGTCGCCCCACTAAAACGGCCATCGGTAATCAATGCCACACTTTCGCCCAGGCCCATGCCCATGATGTTGGCGGTAGGCGTCAGCATTTCCGGCATACCGGGGCCACCCTTCGGGCCTTCGTAACGGATCACCACCACATTACCGGCCTTGACCTCACCGGCAAGAATACCGTCTGCTGCGGTTTCCATACTCTCAAAAATCTTCGCTGGTCCAGAGAACTTCCGCATGGCGGGCAATACCGCACCAATTTTGACGATACCGCCTTCGGGCGCGAGATTGCCAAAGACCACCCGCAAGCCGCCGGTGGGTGAAATGGGGTCATTGGCCAAATGGATGATCCTGCTGTCCTTGACCGTCGCCGCCGATACGATCTCGCGCAGGCTCTGGCCACTCACTGTCGGCTTATCGAGATGCAGCACATCGGGGTTGCGCTTGTGCACCTCATGGAGGATAGCCGGAATACCACCGGCGCGGCCGATGTCCTCGATATGCACCGTAGACAGGGCTGGCGATACCTTGGCAAGGTAGGCCACCTGCTGCGCCAGATCGTTCAGCCGCGCCAGCGGATAATTCAGACCGGCCTCCCGGGCGATAGCCAGGGTGTGCAGCACCGTGTTGGTGGAACCGCCCATGGCCATGTCCAGTATGAACGCATTATCGATGGCATCGAAATCCACCAGTTGCCGCATGGTCGGTCCGCCCGCCATGGCCAGTGCCACCACCCGGTCCGCAGCCTGCCGCACCAGGTCGCGGCGCGCCGCCGCCGTCGCCAGGATGGTACCGTTGCCGGGCAGCGCAATACCAAGGACCTCCATCAGGCAGTTCATGCTGTTGGCCGTGAACATGCCGGAGCAGGAGCCGCAGGTCGGACAGGCCTTGTCCTCGATCTCTTTGAGACGGATTTGGGTGATCTGCCCGCGCTTGAACTGTCCGACCGCCTCAAAGGCCGTCACCAGATCGATCGCTGTTCCGTCAGACAGATGACCGGCCTCCATAGGGCCGCCGGAGACGAATACCGTGGGGACGTCACAGCGCAGCGCGCCCATGATCATACCGGGCACGATCTTGTCGCAGTTGGGGATACAGATAAGCGCGTCCAGATGATGGGCCTGCACCACCGTCTCGATGGAGTCCGCAATCAGCTCACGGCTCGGCAGCGAGTAACGCATACCGTCGTGACCCATGACGATACCGTCATCCACACCGATGGTATTGAACTCGAAGGGCACGCCCCCTGCCGCACGGATGTTCTCCTTGACGATGCGTCCGAACTCCTGCAAATGCACATGGCCGGGGATAATGTCGATGAAGGAGTTGGCCACCCCGATGAAGGGCTTATCCATATCCTGGTCGGTGACACCGCAGGCCTTGAGCAGGGCGCGGTGGGGAGTGCGTTCAAAACCTTTTTTGATCGTATCGGAGCGCATGAGGTCCTCGTGGCAAGTTCAGCAGGGGATGCATCGCGTGGATAACACCCAGAGAGCGGCGCGACAGGGTGCAGGGTAAAAGCACACTGACCGTCTGGTTAGTATCCGCAGTATAGGGCCAAGTGTGAGACAGGCCAAGAAGCAGGCGCTCGCCGGGCTGCAAATCCGCTGAGTTTTTCTCATCCGATGACAGAATAAATAAGATTTTCAATGTAAATTGAATTTCCAACCGGATACTCAAACAAGGTGTTTTTTGCATCTGCTCATATACATTTTATTTGTGCCGACAGCTGACTGCCTGCATAGAGCGGACATTCAACCCTGCGGCGCAGCAGGCGCTGGCCGCAACCACTCATCCCATATCGCCAGCAATACGGCCAGCAGCACCGGCCCCAGGAACAACCCGAGAAAACCGAAAGCGAGAATGCCGCCCAGCACCCCGAAGAGCACCAGCAGAAACGGAATCCGTACCGCGCTGGAAATTACCAGCGGGCGAATCAGGTTATCAATCCAGCTCACCACCAGCGCACCCCACAGGGCCAGCCCTACTCCCGCCAAGATATCGCCCTGAAAGAGCAGCCAGATGCTCGCAGCGCCCCAAACCAGGGGCGTACCGACGGGAATAAAGGAAAACAGCAGGGTGATGACAGCCAGCAGTACGGGCGCAGGCAGTCCTGCCACCGCGTAACCCACCCCCGCAAGGGCACCCTGCGCCACTGCTGTCGCCAGAATGCCGTAAATCACCGCACGGATGGTGCTGGCCACCGTCCGTAGATAGGCGTCGCCCCGTTGTCCCAGCACCTGGCCGACAAAACGGCGCAACTGATCCAACAGCAGTTCACCATACCGGTAGAAGAAAAAGGCGGTGATGAGAACGAGTATAAGCAAAGCGCCGAAGCGCCCGATCCCACCCGCAACACTGCCCAGCCGTCCCGCCCAGGCGGAGAGGTCGGGAGACAGAGCACCGGGCATCAGTTTCGCCGTCCAGGGGGCGGGGATCTGCGCGAGCAGATCATGCACCCAAGGTATCTGAGTCAGCCTTGCTTCCAGGGTCGTACGTGCATCCTGGCTGCCGAGGTCGGTCAGTACATGGTGCAACTCCGTGCCCAGGGTGATGCTCAGGAAAAGTACGGGAAGAATAAAAATCAGCGCCAGCATGAGCGTGGCGCCTGCTGCTGCCAGCACGGGCGGCCAATGTCGGCGCATGGGACCAGCCAGCGGCCAGGTCGCATAAACGAGAACAGCCGCCCAGCCAAGAGCTGGCAAAAAGGGAGCAAGGATTTTCCAGACAAGGGCAAAAAAGAGAACGGCGGCGAGCAATTGGCCGAAGGCGAATCGCAGATCGCGAACCGTCAGATCCGCGAGACGCATCGTGATTTAGCGCCGCGCGACGCCGCTTTCTCGCGCGGCAACGGTCACTGCGCCAGAGACCCGCTGCCGTAGGCGCGGGTCCAGAGGTTTGGGGATAATGTACTCGGGGCCAAAGGCCAGACCTTGCGTTGCAGTCCGCCCATAAGCGGCCTGCACCGCGTCCGGTACCGGCTCCCGCGCCAGCTTCGCCAAAGCATCTACGGCCGCCAGCAGCATGGGCTGGTTGATCTGCCGAGCCCGGCAATCCAGCGCACCGCGGAAGAGGAAGGGAAAGCCCAACACATTGTTGACCTGGTTGGGCATATCCGAACGACCCGTGGCGATGATGGCGTCGGGACGCAGTCGCCGCGCTACGGCGGGGTCCACCTCAGGATCGGGATTGGCGAGTGCAAAAATCACTGGCCTGGGCGCCAGCGTCGGCAACGCCGCCTCCGGAATAGCGCCGCGCACAGAGACGCCGATCACTACATCGGCACCGCGCAACATTGCCGCCAGATCCCAGTCCCTGGGCGCCACCGCAAAGGGTTTATGCCATTGGGTAAGGTCCGTACGTCCGCTGTGCAGCACGCCGTGCAAATCGCTCAGGAAGATATCCGCTACCCCCAGCGCCCGCAACATACGCGCAATGGCAAGTCCGGCGGCGCCAGCACCAACAATAGCGACCTTGATGCGGCCTAATTCCTTACCCTGCAATTCCAGTGCATTCTGCAACGCCGCAGCCACGATCACTGCCGTACCATGCTGATCATCGTGGAATACGGGGATGTCCAGCATGGCCTGCAAGGCTTCTTCGACCTGAAAACAGACCGGAGCACCGATGTCTTCCAGATTGATGCCGCCAAAACCGGGGGCGATGGCCGCCACTACGTCGATGAGATGTTCGGCATCGCGCGCCTGCACTTCGATATCAAAAGCATCAATATCTGCGAAGTGTTTGAAGAGCAGTGCCTTGCCTTCCATGACCGGCTTACCCGCCAGCGGCCCGACGTTGCCCAGACCGAGCACCGCCGTACCGTTACTGACTACGGCGACGAGGTTGCCCTTCGCGGTATAGTCGTAGGCCTTCTCCGGATCGTCGGCGATCTCACGCACCGGAGCGGCGACTCCGGGCGTGTAGGCCAGAGACAGATCTTCCTGACTGCTGCAGGGCTTGCTCGGTATGACCGAAAGCTTACCCGCTGGCGTGCGGGCGTGATACTCCAGTGCCCGTCGCCGCAGATCTGTCTGGGTATCTGTCTCCGTCATAGCGATTTACTGACCGCCGTAACGCTTGCGGAATTTCTCTACCTGACCAGCGGCAGAAACGGCGCGCTGCTTACCGGTGTAGAAAGGATGACATTCGGAGCAGAGGTCGATGTGCAGGTCGCGGTTCGCGGTCGAGCGCGTCTTGAAGACGTTGCCGCAACTGCAGGTGACGGTGATTTCTTCGTACTTGGGATGAATATTGGTTTTCATGATAGCTACTCTCGGGGCCTCGATACAAAGAGGCGAATTATAGGGATGGACAGGGCAGGCGTCCAGCGGACCCGCTTAACGGTTCATGGAGTCGAAGAACTCCGCGTTTGTTTTGGTACCACGCACCTTGTCGAGCAGGAACTCCATGGATTCCACCGGATCCATAGGTGCCAGCAACTTGCGCAACACCCACATTTTACTGAGCATCTCGGCCGGAACCAGCAGCTCTTCACGACGGGTGCCGGATTTGTTCAGATTGATGGCAGGGTAAGTACGTTTCTCGGCCAGGCGACGGTCGAGATGCACTTCCATATTGCCCGTACCCTTGAACTCCTCGAAGATGACTTCGTCCATCTTGGAACCGGTTTCCACCAGGGCCGTGGCAATAATGGTCAAGCTGCCGCCCTCTTCGATATTGCGTGCGGCGCCGAAGAATCGCTTGGGCTTTTGCAGCGCATTGGCATCCACGCCGCCGGTCAGAACCTTGCCGGAAGAAGGCACCACGGTGTTGAAGGCACGCGCCAGACGGGTAATGGAGTCGAGCAGAATGACCACATCGTGTTTGTGCTCGACCAGGCGCTTGGCTTTTTCCAGGACGATTTCTGCAACCTGGGTGTGGCGCGTCGCCGGTTCATCAAAGGTGGAGGAGACCACCTCGCCCTTCACCGAGCGCTGCATTTCCGTCACTTCTTCCGGGCGCTCATCAATGAGCAGCACGATCAGATAGCATTCAGGATGATTGGCAGTGATGGCGTGGGCAATCTGCTGCAGCAACACCGTCTTACCCGTTTTAGGCGGGGCAACGATCAGACCGCGCTGGCCCTTACCGATGGGTGACACCAGATCAATGATCCGCGGTGCCATTTCGCCATAGGGGATATTGTCGGATTCCAGACGCAGTCGCTCTTCGGGGAACAGTGGCGTCAAATCGTCGAAGTTCACCTTGTTGCGAGTCGCTTCCGGCGCTTCGAAATTGATGCTCTCTACCTTGAGCAGTGCGAAATAGCGCTCACCCTCTTTGGGAGGACGAATCTGCCCGGAAACCGTGTCTCCGGTCTGCAGATGAAAGCGCCGCACCTGCGAAGGCGAGACATAAATGTCATCCGGCCCCGCCATGTAGGACCCTGAGGCTGCTCGCAGGAAACCAAAACCATCCTGCAAAATTTCCAGCACGCCCTCGCCGTAGATGGCATCCCCGTTGCGCGCGTGCGCCTTGAGGATATTGAAGATGATTTCCTGTTTCTTCTGGCGGGCGGTACCCTCTAACCCCATATCCTGACAGATCACCGCCAGTTCGGCGGCTGTTTTGCGTTTAAGATCAGTCAGATTCATCGCCGAAGCGCCAGGTGCTGGACAAAGCGTACTATCGTCTTCGTCGTCTACCAGAATATCTTCGTTGGGGAAGGACTTGGGCGTCCGGGGAGATTTACGGCGGGGACGTGGTGTATTCAAAGTTGACTATCCAGGAATGTGGTCAGTTGGGCTTTACTCAGGGCACCCACCTTGGTGGCTTCAAGCTTGCCCGCTTTGAAGAGGAGCAATGTGGGAATACCGCGAATGCCATACTGAGGGGGCGTGTTGGGATTTTCGTCGATGTTAAATTTAGCAACCTGCAGGCGGTCGGCATATTCGCCAGCGATATCTTCCAGAATGGGGGCAATCATCTTGCAAGGTCCGCACCATTCGGCCCAAAAATCGACCAGAACCGGTTTGGAAGACTTCAGTACGTCCGTTTCAAAACTGTCATCAGATACATAAAGAATAGCGTCACTCATTGGAGAGGGCTCCTCAGTCAGTTGGGTATAGCGCTTCGGTGGATATTCATGAGATTTTTATCGTTCGAGGGGTTCAGCCCGAGACCACATGCGCCGGATGGCGCCCGCAGATAAGCACTTCATTTCAGTCCATAAGGTGATTGAAGGATAGCACGATAAAACTGGGATGCAAGAGAGATGGGCAGTCACTTTCGTTAAAGTTTTAAGCCAGTAAGGGTGGCGGAGAGAGAGGGATTCGAAGACTTTCACCCTGACTCCTTTCAACTTCAATAACTTACATGGATTCCCAGACTCGAACGATGGCGATTGGTAGCAAAGCGAAGAGCAGGAATTGGGCTAGTATACTGGCTTTCCGGCAGAGGTCAAAACTCGAACCCACTCTCCGCCATGGCCGGAAGTATTACCACCCCAGAATCGAGGATCTGGCGAACAAGCTGGATAAGGAAACGGGG
>NZ_JBYCKR010000305.1:0-1680 GCF_057473505.1 Acidithiobacillus sp. TH-A35
CTCTAGTGGCCCTACTTCAACATCGCCGACAGCGCAATTTCCATCGGTGCGGTTATACTGGTCCTCGACGCTTTCCGGCGTCTTTGATTTAAAACGACGGCGGGACCTGGGGGCTTTTAGCGACGAAGACCAAAGTAGCAAAAGCCGCCCTGCTAATAGAGAATCCCCGCTGCGGCTCCGCTACAACAGAGCCTTGTCGTTCAAACGTGACAGATTTCATTCATCCGGCCCGCAGGGAAAGACCTGTCCCCTAATTTTAATGGCGTATTTTTTTTGGCATGACTATTGCTGTTAGCTCTCATATTCATCAGAGCAAAGCAATGGAGACTGACATGGACAGCACCGCGAATCTTCTGGCCGCCTTACGCCGGGTACGCAGCTTCCCCAGCTACGCATCTTTTATGGCGGGTCACGAGCGACAGCGCATCAAACGGGAGTTACAAAAGCGCTTGCTGCGCCTGCGTCGACAGCGTCAAAGCCGTAATCTCACCCACCTTGTCGCAAAGCAGCAACAGGCAGCCACTGGTTTGTTGCACGCCATTTTTCACTGATCGCCACCGAAACGACCCAACCGTCGCGCGCTGCCCACTCATGCACCGCATAGGGTAAACCGGCATCAACGCCGGTAAACCAGTCCTACCCGTGCCTGATCCCGGGGCTTGATGATAATTTCGTCAATATTCACATGGGCAGGCCGCGTTACCGCCCAGAGGACGGCGTCAGCAATATCCGTGGCTACCAGAGGCTCCATACCGGCATAGACGCTGGCGGCCCGCTCTGCATCTCCATCGAAGCGCACCAGGCTGAACTCCGTCTCCACCAAGCCTGGATCAATTTTTGTCACCCGCAACGGCTGACCCAGCCACTCCACACGCATGGTCTCCGTAATCGCTTTTACGGCATGTTTACAGGCGGTATAACCACCTCCACCGGCATAGGTTTCGTGGGCGGCGACACTTCCGATATTCACCACATGACCGACCCCGGAAGAGGCTTTCAGCAGATGGGGATAGAGCGCTTTACTCATACGCGCGAGGCCGAGGACATTGCTCTGCCACATCTCTTGCCAATGGGATTCGTTCAAGTCTGCGATAGATTCCAGCCCTAGCGCGCCACCCGCATTATTGACCAGCACATCGACACCAGCCGGCAACCGGGCAGCAAATGTGGCTATACTGGCCGCATCGGTTACGTCCAGAGGAATGGCCACCCCCTCCAACTCTGCGGCCAGGGCCTGCAAACGTTCCAGCCGCCGTGCCCCGAGAACCACCAGATATCCTTGTGCCGCTAATACCCGCGCCGTGGCGGCACCAATACCCGAGGAGGCGCCTGTCACCACGGCACAGCGCTGCTGAGCAGTCATACCCAGTCCTCCGGCTCGTTGCCCGGCCGCCACTTGATACTGCAACCAATGCTGGGCAGCACTTTGGCCGAAGGCTCGGCACCCGCCAACATCGCGGCTATGGCTGCAGACAGGTCTTCGCCGGTCACCGGCAGATCGTTCTTGGGGCGACTCGCATCGAATTGACCGTGATAAAACAGTTTGCCTGCCGCATCAAAAAGGAAAAGATCAGGCGTGCACACCGCATTAAAAGCCTTGGCCACCCTTTGTTCGGCATCAAATAAATAAGGGAAATGATAACCGGCGCGCAGGGCCTCGGCAGGCATTTTTTCCGGCGC
>NZ_JBYCKR010000306.1:0-2376 GCF_057473505.1 Acidithiobacillus sp. TH-A35
CACCCCTATTCCGGTGGCGCGGGCGCAGGAGTTCACCACCTTCAAGGATGGTCAGACAGCCATGAGCATCCACGTCTTGCAGGGTGAGCGCGACTTGGTGCAGGACTGTCGTTCACTGGCACGCTTCAGTCTACGCGGCATTCCCCCTATGGTGGCCGGTGCCGCAAGAATTCGCGTGACCTTTCAGGTGGATGCCGATGGCCTGCTGGCCGTGCGTGCAGAGGAAACCGGTACCAGGGTGTGTACGGAAGTCGTCGTTAAACCGTCTTACGGTCTGAATGATGCGGAAATCGCCAGGATGCTGCAGGACTCGTTCACCCATGGCGCCGAAGATGTGGCCAGGCGGCGCCTGTCGGAAGCGAAAGTGGAGGGCGAGCGGGTGCGCGAAGCCTTGCGCACGGCCTTGACCGCCGATGCTGACCTGCTAGATCCTGCGGAGCGGGAAATTCTGGACAAAGCCGGTGCTGCGTTGATCAACGCCTTGTCGGGTAATGACGCCGACGTTATCACGGCCGCCGCTGAAGCGGTTGAAACTGCCGCTGAACCGCTGGTACAGCGGCGTATGGACAGTGCCCTGCGCCGCGCCATCGCCGGCCGTTCTATTGACGATCTGGGAGATTGAATGACTAAAATACGCGTCTTGCCGAACCCGGAAATCTGTCCCGAGGGGGCGGTGTTCGACGCTGAGCCGGGGGAGACCATCATCGCCGCCGCCATGCGCAATGATATTCACATTGAGCATGCCTGCGAGATGTCCTGCGCCTGCACCACCTGTCATGTGATTCTGCGCGCGGGTTTTGACAGTCTCGTGGCGGCAGAAGAAAAAGAGGAGGATTTGCTCGATAAGGCCTGGGGCCTGGAGCCGACCTCCCGCCTCAGTTGCCAGGCGAAAGTGACGGATACCGAACTGGTCGTCGAAATCCCCAAATACACTATCAATCTGGAAAAGGAGCGGCACTGATGCGCTGGACCGACACCATGGAGCTTGCCATTGCCCTGGATGAAGCCCACCCGGACGCCGATGTGGCCCATCTGCGTTTCACCGACCTGCATCGCTGGATATTAGAACTGCCCGATTTTGAAGGCGAACCCGAAAAGTCCAGCGAAGGCATCCTCGAAGCCATCCAGATGGCCTGGTTGGCGGAGAAGGACTGAGTCGGGCCGCGCCATGGCGGATAAAAAGGCCCTCATCGCCCTCTCGGGAGGGGTGGATTCTGCCGTAGCGGCACTGCTCATGCAGGAGCAGGGCTACGAACTCACCGGCGTGACCATGCGCCTGTGGCCCAGGAGCCGCTGCTGCGATGAAAAAGATATCGAAGACGCCGCTGAGATCTGCGCCCTGCTCGATATCCCCTACACGGTGCTGGATTATCGCGAGGCGTTCCGGCGTCAGGTGGTCGATGTGTTTGTCGCCGAATATCAGGCGGGGCGTACGCCCAATCCCTGTGCGCGCTGCAATCAGTTCCTCAAGTTTGATGCCCTCCTGGCGGAAGGCGAAAAGTTGGGCGCCACGATGCTGGCGACGGGGCACTATGCGCGCCTGGCGGAAATTTCTTCGGGCACCGCCCTGCTGCGCGGCCGTGACGAAGCCAAAGACCAATCCTATTTTCTTTTTGCCATTGGCGTGGCGCTATTGCCCCGCCTGCGTTTTCCCGTGGGTGGCATGAACAAGGATGAGGTGCGTGCCATGGCCCGCAAACACGGCCTGCCGGTGGCAGCCAAGCAGGATTCACAGGATATCTGCTTTGTCCCGGATGGCGACTACCGCCGCTTTCTGGAAGATTACGCCGGATTGGACATGGCGCAGGAAGGAGAGATGGTCGACAGCAGCGGGCAGGTTATCGGCCATCATCCGGGCACCTTGCACTTTACCGTCGGGCAGCGGCGCGGTCTGGGCGGTGGCAGCGGTCAGCCGCGCTATGTTTTGGCGCTGGACCCGGTGCAGAACCGGGTGATTGTCGGCGGTGAGGACGAGCTCTACCGCCGTGCGGCCAGCCTGGCCGAGTGCAACTGGCTGGCGGATTTGTCGCCCGGCGAAAGCCATGCTGTGACCGTAAAATTACGTTACCGCTCTCGCGCCGAGCCAGCCATGCTGCACCTGCTCCCCGATGCCAGGGCCGAACTTCGCTTCCCCGAGCCGCAACGCGCCGTCACCCCCGGTCAGGCTGCGGTCTGCTATCAGGGTGAGCGCCTGCTGGGCGGGGGCTGGATTCAGCACGCGGGATAGTCCGCGTGCGCGCCTGCATCAGGGTATACCCAATATATGCTGTATTTCCGGTAACATTTTCTGTACGCATTTTTTCCCCTCCGTTATGGCTTCACCGGCACGATAAAACTCCAGTAAGCCAATGTGGGACAGTTTTGGCGAAAGCAGAA
>NZ_JBYCKR010000307.1:0-3406 GCF_057473505.1 Acidithiobacillus sp. TH-A35
TGCGGGTCACGCGCTACCATACCCGCGTGACCCATAAAATCACTGTAATCGGGCACCCACGATAGCTGATGTCCCCAGCGGCGCAAATCCTCGAAAACGGCGCGGGGATATCGCCGCTCCAGACGCAAACCCGCCGAAGCTTCCCCCCAGGTACGCCCGTATAGCCAGCGCGGACTGGCTACCGACTCGGCGAGGGAAAGCTCATATTGCTTGACGCGCATGAGCAGCGCTGCCTGGGTTTGGGGTTGGCCATCCCCCCCCATGCTGCCGTAGGCGAGTTGCACTCGCCCCTGCTCGGCATAGAGCGCTGGATTAAGGGTATGAAAGGGGCGTTTCCGAGGCTCCAGTACATTGACGTGTCCCGGTTCCAGAGAAAAGGCACAGCCGCGATTATTCCACAGCACCCCGGTATTGCCCGCCACCACGCCAGTGCCAAACTCGTGGTAGAGGCTCTGAATCACGCTCACCATCCGCCCTTGCCCATCCACCACCCCAAACCAGACCGTGTCACCTTTGGCGAGTCCAATGGGCGGCAGAGGCATCGCGATAAGGGGATGTATCTCTCTGGCGCAGCCATCCAGAAAATCCGGATTCAGCAATGACGCGATATCCGCATCGCCAAAGTCAGGATCAGCTACTAGCTGGTCCCGGTACTTAAAAGCCAGTTTGGTGATTTCTACCGTGTGATGAATCAGCTCCGCGCCCAGATGATCTCCGTTGTTGAGTCCAACTCGATTCAGCAGGGCGAGGATCATAAGTGAGGCTACCCCTTGGGTGGGCGGCGGCATATTGATAGCCTCGCCGACACCGAAGGCGGTGCGCAACGGTTCCACCCAGCGCGGCTTGAAGGCTTGCAAATCGGCCTCTGTCAGCAGACTGCCTGCGGCTTTGAGACCCTTTGCCATTTGCCAGGCGAGCGGGCCGTGATAAAAAGCCTCTGCACCATTCTCCGCCAGCGTCCCGAGCGTTTGTGCCAGCGCTCGTTGACTCCATAGTTTCCCGGTTGGCATTATCTCTCCCCCCGGCATGTACTGCGCCGCAAAACCCGACTGTTGACGGAGCGTGTCACCAAATCTGGTGAGGGTATGGTGCTGGTTTAGGCTGAGCGGAAAACCGGTGGCGGCGTAGCAATAGGCGCTCTCCAGCAAATCGGACCAGGATTTACGGCCCCGCCAGCGATCCCTGGAGAGCCTAAACGCCGCGCCCCATCCGCCCACCGCACCCGGCACCGTCAAGGCGGACAAGCCACCACGGAATGGAATCTCGCGCAGCCCCCGGTCACGAAACAGCGCTGCCGAATAGCGTCGTCCCGCCGGTCCGGCGGCGGCCAATCCGCGCACCGTGTGCGCATCGCCGTCCGAGATCAGCCAGAACCCATCGCCCCCCAGTCCGTTCATGTGGGGATAGACCACCGAGAGGGTCGATGCCACCGCGATGCCCGCCTCTATGGCATTACCACCGCTACGCAAAATAGCGGCCCCGGCCTCGGCCGCCAGCGCGTGCGGAGCACTCACGGCACCACCCTCCGAGCTCGCCGATAAGGAGATTTGAATGGATTTCACAGAATGGACCTCAGTTTGTGACGCGCTGAACACCATTCCCGGCGGGTGTTTAGCCGGGAATAACGTAAAAAGTGGTTCCACGGCAAGCGAATATGCTCTGCCGCCGACAAATAACCCAGTTGCCGATCTAACCTTGCATCGGCTGCATTCACAGGCACTGCGCAGAGTGACTGTGACCAACACTGCGACACCATCAGCGGATGCCCGCCGCCGCCCCAGCGATCTATCGGACTTGCTGCCGCAATATTCGGAGCATGCGCGATGCGCCGCAGTTGCCTGAGCCACGGCGCGGGTGGCAAAATCGTGTCTACCGGCACCACTAGTGCGGGGCCAGATGGATTATGCAGCCCCACTTGGAGCGTCGAGAAAGGCCCATGCCTTGCCCGAAAGTTATGCCGTCTCATGGCACGGCGATGCAGACAAGCCAAAACCCGCCGTGGCCGGTACCCCGTCACCAGATACACCGGGGCAAACCCCGCCTGCCGCAGGATATCCACCTGCCGGTCAATCCAGCTCCGGCCATCGCCGGGCAGACGTCTGCACGCTTTGTGCTGTCGTCCGGAGCGCCGGGACTGGCCGCCCGCCAGAATGATGGCTGCATCCATGCTGCGGCTTAAGTTGCCTTCGGCATCAAGCTCACATGCGCCGCGACGACACGCCAACCCTCTGGCGTGCGTATCCAGGTCTGACTTTGTCGGCCATGCACCTGTTCGCGCCGGAACTCCGTGTTGGCAGTCGCAAAGCCTTGTCCATAGGTGGTGATCGTCGTATTGACCAACTCCCGATGCAGCGCCGGGGCTGGACGGGATGCCCGAAACTCGGCAATGGCCGCATAGCCGTAGAGATTTTCTGCCACTCCATAGCGCAAGGTGTGTACGCTATTCCAAAATAACTCGTCCAATACATGAACGTCGTTTTCAACCAATGCTTTTTCATAACGGAAAAAAGCGGCCTGCACTTCTTGTAAGACTTCGGGCGCATTGATTTCGGCGTGAACCATGGGATTTTTCCTCTTAGCGGGTGGGGATTGGACTGGTAAATCCGTGCAACTCAAGCTGTCTTGCGACTTTGAATATTCGCGCCTCCTGCCAGGGTGCGGCGATAATCTGGACCCCGATAGGCATCGCCCCCGCACTGGCCACGGGCACCACCACCACCGGGAGACCAATGAAGGAGAGGGGTTGGGTATACAAGCCCAGATGCGGTCGCACCATCATTTGCTCCCCATCCAGTTCCATATAGCGCTGCCCGATGGCGGGCGCCGACATGGGCGTGGCCGGTGCCAGCAGCAGGTCATAGCGCGCGAAAACCTTGAGTACCTCAGCCCGATACCAGCGCCGGAAACGTTGGGCCTGAATATTCCAGGACGCGGGCAATAGCGTACCGGCCAGCATGCGGTCCCGCACGTCCGGATCATAATCGGCAGCGTGATGACGCAAACGGTCCAGATGCAGATTGCTGCTTTCGGCATTGGTGATGAGATAGGCGGCGGCACGTGCCTGCGCGGTTCCGGGAAATTCGACGAGGTCAGTCACATTCAATGCCGCCGCGACCCGCGCCAGTGCCTGCTCCGCTGCTGGCGTCGCCTGTTGGGTGAAATAGCCGGCGGCAATGGCGATTTTCAGGCCGGCGACACCGTCTGCCAGACTTCCACTGACCGCCTCACTCGCCCTATCCGCGCAAACGGGGTCCGCGGCATCGGTCCCTTGCATGGCATCATAGGCCAGAGCGAGATCCGTCACGCTACGCGCCAGCGGGCCGACATGATCGAGACTAGGACAAAAAGGGAAGGCCCCGGCCCGGGACAGGCGGCCATAGGTCGGCTTCAGCCCAAAAATACCGCA
>NZ_JBYCKR010000308.1:0-1867 GCF_057473505.1 Acidithiobacillus sp. TH-A35
GCATCTTCCAGACTCAGGAACTGCTGACGATAGTCTGGCGCATCCTCATCGTCCAGTTCCCATTCGACCGCCTGGAGCAGCGCTTGCCCAGGCGCGGGTAATTCCACGGGCAACAAACGTCCGCTCAGAATGGCCCAGAGACCGGTCCAGCAGCGCGCCAAAGCAACGGGATGATAACCGCCCCCGCCTAGGACCAGCAGACGCGGACTTTCCGCCACGATCTGGCGCACGACTTGCCAGAACAAGCCGTTGGAAACCCGAAACTTGCTCAAAGGATCCGGTGCGAGGATATCGGTGCCCGCCTGCAGAACGACGACATCAGGGCTGAAGCGCTGCAAAACACGAGGCCATAACTCGGCAAAAGCCAGCGCATATTCGCTGTCATTCACCTCCTTGGGCAAAGGCAGATTAACCGCCAGTCCCGGCCAGTCGGTGAGCTTACCGCCCTGAAAGGGATAGGCGTAGTCCGTATCCATGTGCAGGGAGGCCGTCAGGGTGTCCGGGTCCTCCACAAAGGCCGCCTCCACCCCATCACCGTGGTGGGCATCCATGTCCCAGTACAGCACCCGCAGACCGGCGCGGCGCAGGCGCTGAATGGCGAGCACCGGGTCGTTGAGATAGCAGAAGCCGCGCGCCTGACCCGGTGCGGCATGGTGCATCCCGCCCGCAGGGCTGAAGGCGGTTGCGCCTTCCAGCACGGCTTCCGCCGCGAGCACACTGGAACCGGTAGCCAGGGAGGGCGTATCGAAAAAACCGGGGAAATAGGGATTCTCCAGCGTACCCAACTGATAACGCTGACGATCGCTGTCCTGCACACCACCGCGAAACTGCGCCCGCTCAAAGGCCTGTATGTACTCTTTCGTATGAAAGCCAAAGAGCTCCCGATGACTTGCCGGGCGGCCCTGCCGATATTCTTCCGGTGCCATGGCCCCGTAACTGTTGATGAGGTCCAGGGTCAGGGACACCCGCGGAATCGCCAGGGGATGGTTACCCCCATAGCTCGCCCGCCGGTAACGCGCCGCCCCGACGAAGACCGCCGGGCGGGTCGCGGCGATCTGCGGGCGCAGCATCCCCCGCTCGTTCACTCTGCTGGCAACCGTCTGCGCCACACCCGTCACACGCTGTGGCCCCGCAGGCGCAGATAAATCTCCGGTAGACGCGTCGGCAGGCTGTCGAGATGGGGCAACACGAGATAGTGCCCCGGCCCGAAAACCAGCGGCAGATATTCGCCACCACGCGGATCGAGACTGATACAAAAGGCGTGAACACCCAGGTCTTGCGCCTCCTTCACCGCCATGCGCGTATCCTCCTGCAAATAGCGAAAGTCACCGCCGTCGTCATAATCTGCGGGACGGCCGTCCGACAGAATCAGCAGCAAACGTCGCTGCGCCGGACTGCGCAGCATGAGCCGCGCGCTATGGCGGATGGCTGCCCCCATGCGTGTCGCCAACCGCCCGGACAAGCCGCCAAGCAAGGCCCGCGCCCGGGAATCAAACTTGTCGGCAAAGCGCTTGATAGGGTAGAGCAATACCTCGTCATGATATTTGCTGGCGAAGCCATAGAGGGCAAAGGGATCACCCACTTCTACCAGTGCCTCGCCGAAAAGGAGCATGGCCGCGCGCAGACGATCCACCACCCGTACCCCGGAATCTCCGGCCTCTGCCATGATGGAGGTGGAGAGGTCGGCAAGAAGCAGTACGGAAGTGTCCCGCTGTTGCGGTCGTCTTTGCTGGTAAATGCTGGCTTTAGGCGAGCGCCCGGCGCGCCGTTCCACCATAAACTGCACCGCAGCCTCCAGATCCGGCTCGTCACCCTCGTACTGCCGACGGCGCGGCGCCATCCGGGTCGGCTTCTGCGCCTGCAAGGC
>NZ_JBYCKR010000309.1:0-2451 GCF_057473505.1 Acidithiobacillus sp. TH-A35
ATTACCGCATTGGTAATGGGGTGGGGCTGCTGGTCGATGTGGGCGAAGCGCAAGTCCGCCTCGTCAATGAAGGGAATGGCTTTAATTTTGCGTTCCAGGGCGGCAATCTGGCGCTCCAGTTCGCTGAGGCGCTCCCGCTCCACGGAGACATCCTGCTTCTGCGCGAGGCGGTCCTGAATCTCTTCCTGCAGTGTGCCGCGGGCGTCCAGCAGGTCCTGCAATTCACGGCGCTTGCCGGCACGCAGGGCGAGGCGGCGGGCACGGGCGGCACGCATGGTGCGCCCAACGTGCATGCGGGAGGGGCTGCCATCTTTGATGAAACCCGCCCGCCGCCATTGATCTGCCTGGATATCTCCCTGCGCGGTCTTGCGCAGGTTGGGTAAGGCCAGCCCGTCGAAGAGCAGATCAAGAAATTCGTCGGCGGAGAGGACGATGGCCACTTCGTCGTCACCCAGACCGTCGGGTGAGCCCTCGCGGCTTTTACCGGAGCGGCCACCTCCTTCGGGTTTGTTGATTTCGTCGCCGCGCTGATACGCCTTGTTGCCGGGTAACACCCGCTCCCAGGAGGCGTCGCTGAGGTCGCGACGAAAGCTGGGTTCATGGAGATCGCGGGTGGGGATGGAAATAGGTTGGTTGGCGTTGGCCAGGTCTTCAATGGAGCCGGAGCGTGCCATCTTTTCGACAGCGACCTTGAGCCGGGCGCGAACACGTCTTTGCAGACGGTCTTGATTGGCCGTGGATCGGGTTCCGGAACTGCGCCGGTCGATGATCATGCTCATGGCAGACTCCTGGTTAGCGACGCTTCACTCCATTATGACCTAAAATGGGGCAGATGGTTGCGGCGGAGCCCCCATGGGCAATCCGCCGGGTCACGGCTTACTCGTACACTTGCTCACCGTGCTGGGTAATGTCCAGTCCCTCCCGTTCCTGCTCGCCTTTGACGCGCAGACCCAGGGTCCAGTCGATGGCCTTGAGGATGATGAAGCTGACGATGGCATCATAGACAATCGTGACACCAACACCTGTCGCCTGAATGAGCAGTTGTCCGGTATTCCCTTCCAGCACACCCGCTGTACCGCCGATGGCCTTCACGGCAAAGACACCGGTCAGCAATGCGCCGATGATGCCGCCGATGGCGTGGACGCCGAAGGCATCCAGAGAATCGTCGTAACCCAGCCGGTTCTTCAGATAGACCGCAGCCCAGAAGCAGATGGCGCCCGCCGCAAGGCCGATCCACAGTGCGCCCATGGGGCCGACAAAGCCTGAGGCGGGGGTGATGGCGACCAAACCGGCTACTGCGCCGGAAGTCATGCCCAGCACCGTCGGTTTGCCGCGCGCCAGCCATTCCGCAAACATCCAGGAAAGGGCGGCCACGGCGGTGGCAATCTGGGTGGTAGCCATGGCCATCCCCGCGCGGTCACTGGCGGCCACGGCCGAGCCGGCGTTGAAGCCGAACCAGCCAACCCAGAGCAGGGAGGCGCCGATCATGGTGTACATCAGGTTGTTGGGGTGCATGGCATCATGCCGGTAACCGATCCTTTTGCCCATGACCAGCGCCGCGACCAGACCGGCAATACCGGCATTGATATGCACCACCGTGCCGCCCGCGTAGTCGAGGACACCATCCGCAGCCAGCCAGCCGCCGGGACCCCAGACCATGTGCGCGATGGGCGCATAGACCAGCAGTGACCAGAGGCCGGTGAACCAGAGCAGGGCAGAGAACTTCATCCGCTCGGCAAAGGCGCCGACAATCAGTGCCGGGGTGATAATGGCAAAGGTCATCTGAAAGGTCATATAGACGGATTCCGGGATGGTGGGGGCCAGACCATTGGCGGAATCCAGGCCCATGCCGTTGAGAAAAAGGCGACTCAGCCCGCCCATGAAAGCATTACCCGAGGTGAAGGTCAGTGAGTAGCCTATGATCATCCACAGTACGGAAATCAGTGCCGTGATGGCGAAACTCTGCGCCGCTGTGGCCAGGACATTTTTCTTGCGCACCATGCCTGCATAAAAGAGGGCCAGGCCGGGGACGGTCATGAGCAGCACCAGAGCCGTGGAACTCAGCATCCATGCCGTATCGCCGCTGTTAAAGGGCGGGGTGGTGTCGGCCTGGGCCAGCGGGCTGGCTAACAGGGCTAATGCGCCGACCCACGGCGCCCCCACAGAAATTTTGTGTATCGCTCCCTTCTGCATCTTGTCACTCCTTCTTTCCTGTCAGATATAGGGCAGCTTGCCCCGTTGATTACCTCAATGGAGCTAAGCAATAAATGTGCAAGCAAGGCTAACAGTGGGAAAGTGTACGGATTATGGATCGCGACGCGGCGTCTGAATCAAGGGGTGCACCAAAATGGTGCGGTATATCTGCCGCACCACGGCAATGATCGGGCCGCTGTTAAAAATGCCCGCAACTGCGGGCAGAATATTGTGGCTGAGGGGAGTGTGGGCCGTTAC
>NZ_JBYCKR010000310.1:0-8249 GCF_057473505.1 Acidithiobacillus sp. TH-A35
ATATCCAGTTGCGGGATGATGATGGCCTCCATGCCGAGGCGGACGCCGCCGGTGGAACCGGGGAGGAGAAAGACGATGGTGCCGTCGCAGATGGCGGCTTCGGCGCGGGATTGGATAGTGCTGGTGCCGATCTCCTGAAAGGAGAGCATGCGGAAGAGTTCGCCGAAGCCGGGGATAGGCTTGCTGATGAGGGGGGCGAGGGCTTCGGGAGTGACGTCGCGGCCGGTGACACCGGTACCGCCGGTGGCGATGATCACGTCGATGGCGGGGTCGGCGATCCAGTCACGCATTTGCGCGCGCAGGGTTTCGGCATCATCGGCGATGATCTGGCGGGCGGCGATCTGGTGTCCGGCCTGGCTGGCGAGTTCGGCAATTTTGTCGCCGGACTTGTCGGTTTCCGGCGTGCGGCTGTCGGAGACGGTAAGGATGGCTACGGCGAGAGGTAAAAAGGCTTTGCTTTCGGGTGGCTGCTGCGCGCTGCTCACGGCGGTATTCCCTTTACAGGTTGACGGAAAGTCCAGTATAAGAGGCTCCGTCCTGCGGTCCAAGGGTCACGGCGTGCGGCGCTCTCCATAGGCGCGGATTCCGGACGCTGGCACCGAAACAGCCCGCTTCTGATCAGGAGAGCGTCATGGATGTGTCCCTGCCAGCAGATCCGCACCATACCCCCGCATCAAGCGCCGCGCTGGTGAACGAGGGCGGCTGGCAGCATCTCACGGCGCCGCGCCCGGCGGACTGGGAACGGGTGGGGCAGTTGGCGGACGACTGGGATTTTGCCCAGGATATTCTCGATCCCGATGAGCGCTCCTGGCTGCGCCGCGATGGCGAACGCGTCTTCATCACCTTGCAATTCCCCGTAAAAGGCAATGACGCGGATACCGATAGCTGGGAACAACGGCCCTTGGGCATTATCCTGCAAGGGACCCGGATTACCACGGTGCTGGCCCGGGATTTTGCGCCATTATCGCCTTTTTTCGAGCAGATGGAGCATCTTTCCAGCCCACCGGAAAGCGTCGAAATTCTCGCCGCTATCCTCAAGATTCTGGCGCAGAGCTACGAAGACGCCCTGCATCAACTCAATGCCGCCATCCACGATAACGAGCAGCAACTGGACTGGACCCAGAGCAATGGCGACTTTTTTACCCTGCTGGAAATCAGCAAGAGCCTGACCCGCTTTGAGGTGGCACTGGTCGGCAATATTGCGACGGCGTTCAAAATTTCCCGCTTGCCGGAAATCCGCGACGACCTGCCCGCCACCCAGCAGATCGACACCGCTCTGCTGGAATTGCAGGTGGCCCATGAGCGGGCGCGGGTCTATGCCGGGACCAGTACGTCGATGATGGACGCCTACGCAGGCATGGTGCAGAACAACATCAATCATGGTCTGAAGGTGGTGACCGTGCTGGCCATGATCTTTTATGTACCGAGCCTGCTGGCGACCCTCTACGGCGTGAATACGACACTGCCGTTTCAGAAGACCGGCTGGATTTTTTGGGTCGTGCTGGCTCTGGGGGCGAGCATTTCTACGGGGCTGGCACTGATTTTCAGGCGGAAGGGCTGGATATGAACGGGCTGACGGACGCACGGAGGGGTCGGAATGCTGCATTGGTTTAACGAAAAGACGGATGCTGAACTGAAGGTCGCCGCGGACTTCCAGTGGCCGCCGACGGCAACCTGGATTCAGGTGGTAGCGCCGACGGCTGCGGAGCTGGATTTTGTCGCCAAGCATTTGCAGGTGCCGGATTATCTGTTTCAGGACGTCTCCGATGAGGATGAGCGCCCGCGTCTGGAGCGGGAGGGCGATATCGCCCTGATCATTCTCAAGGTGCCCGCCCCCATGCAGGCCGACGCCGAACTGCGCTTCCGTACCCTGCCCGTGGGGCTCTGGCTTCTGCCCCAGCAGATGGTGACGGCCAGCGCCCAGCCCCTCGCCCTCTGGGAGGAGCTGCGCGGACAGCGCCAGCGCGGCAAGGCCCTGCATGTGCGCGGGCTATTGGCGGAGATTTTTCAGGCCATCGCCCGGGACTATCTGCGTGCTCTGCGCATCATCAATGCCGAAATCGCCGCCACCGAGAAAATCCTCCGCGACTCCCAGAATAACCGGGAGTTTTTCCGCCTCCTGGCCCTCAATAAAAGCCTCATCCTCTTTTCTTCGGCGCTCAAGGGCAACATCTCGGTGGCGCAGCAAACCATGCGGCTGCCGCTGCTCAAACAGGACGAGGGTGATCTGGAAGACATCGCCGATGCCCTCATCGATCTTCAGCAGGCGCGGGACATGACCGAAATTTACGCCTCCACTATTACCAATATGATGGATGCCTACGTCGGCGTGTTGCAAAACAATATCAGCAACACCCTGAAAATCATCACGGCCTGGACCGTGGTCGTGGCGGCGCCGGCAACGATGGCGAGCATCTACGGGATGAACGTACCCCTGCCCCTGCAACATTGGATCTATGCGTGGCCGGTGCTCATGGGGGGCGGATTTACGGTATCCGGAATACTGTTCATGGTCTTCCGTAAGAAAGACTGGATCTGAGCGCGCGCCATGGGTTGCCAGTTTTACGATAAAACCGCAGGGGCCTGGATCGCCGCCGAACGCTACACGGCAGACGGCCTTTTTCTGCTGACGCCGGAGCAGGTGCATCTGTGTCCGCAATTGGAAGCCGCGCTGCGGCACGGCGTAGAACAACGTCTTTATTGTCACAACGACGAGATGACCCTGCGCCTGCCCGTAGCACTGCTGGAGGAAGATGTGCAATTCGGCACAGTGGCGCGTATGGCGCACTTGACCCTGCACCATACGCCGCAGAGTCTCGCGATTCTGGGTGAGAAGGGGCTGATCCAGCCGTTGCAGCAGGACTGGCTGGGCGAGTTACGGCAAACCGCTATGGGCGAACTGCTGCAACGCGTGCTGCTGAATGCCATCTATAGTCACGAGCGGGTAGCGCGGGTGCTGGTGGAACGTTTGCAGGCGCTGCGCATGGCCCTGAAAACCGCCATGGGCAACGCGGAACTGCGGCAGATTGTCGCCCTGAATCGCGACCTCGGTGAACTGGTTATCGCTCTGCGGGAAACCGGCCTTATTCTCCGTGATGCGCTGCGCGCCACACCCGGTGAGTCACCGGTCTATCCGTTGCTGGACGCGGCATTGCGCGAGCAGCACCGGATAGAGGACAGTGTGAATCTGATTCATGAACGCTATCTGGCCGTGACCAATGCCTATAATGGCATCATCCAGAACAATGCCCATACGGTGATGAAGGTCATGACGGTATGGCTGGCCCTGCTCATGATGCCGATCGCCTTTATCATGCCCTGGCACATGATGACGCCGCTGCCTCTTGAGCATTGGCATTATCTCTGGTTCGGATTACTTGCCTATGTCTTTGGTGTCACTTTGCTGTTCGCGCGCTGGGCGCGTAAACACGGCTTTTTTTCCATGTGAGGGCAACTCCATGATGCACATCACCCGCGATTCTCTGCTGTCCGGGAACGCCAACCGGCGGAGTTGGATGGCGTTGGTGGCCCCCTCGGCCAACGAGCTGACGCAGGCGGCGGCGACCCTGGATATCCCCGAGAGCTTTCTGCGCAAACGTCTGGAGGGCGAGGCGTCGCGCCCGCTGATCAAAGAGGAGCGGTTGATTTCTCTGCAATTCCAGGTGCCCATGCCGGAAGCGGGCGTAGCGGGACAATTCACGCTGGTGCCCCTGAGTTTGTATTTCGTACCCGGCTATTTTGTCACCCTGACCGAGCGGGAGATTCCCTTCCTGAGCCGATTGATCGATCCGCAGAAACCACGTAAGCGCTGGGAACTGGTACTACGCATCATCGCCGAAGTCACCCGCAATTATCTGCCTACCGCGCGTTCAGTGGCTCGGGAGATGGTTGTGGTGGAGCGGGATCTGCGCCAGGCCCAGCGCCATGACGTGGTGTACCGCGGCCTGGATATTAACGACCGCCTGCTGGCGCTCGATCTGGGCCTGCTGCAACTGGAATATGTGGTCAGTGAAATCGGCCATTTCTTGCCCGCCGAGGATGCTGACTTGATGGAGATCCATGAAGACACACGCATTGAGCTGTCCCAGGTGCGGGATCAGGTAGACAGTGACCAGGCGACTATCAGTGAATTGTTGGAATCGTATGCCTATGTAGTCCACAACAATGTAAACCACCTCTTCAAGTTCATGGCGGCACTGATTATTCTGGCGACCATACCGCTCTTCATACCGGGAGCTGTGGCCATGAACGTGCCGCTGGGGCCTTTTCCGCACTGGCGTTACGGCTTTGTCGTGGTGACGGGCGGGCTGGTGCTGGTGGAGGTGCTGACGGCCTGGGTGTTTTACCGCAAGGGTTGGTTGCGGTTGGATTGACCGGCACGCGCTGCGCACGTGGTTGATTATTTTAGTATATGAATTTTTTCCGCACAGTTTCCTTTACGGCCCTCTTCCAGACTCCCCGCTGCGGGAAATTCATCCAGCTTATCCTGGTGAATGGTAATCCAGGCCTGAGTCAGGATAGTCCCTTGATGTTCCGTTTCATGGGTATGTCGACCCGGCGTTTCACAACGTAATTCCAGAGCATCCCCGTTTTTGACTTTGAAGCTTTCCGCGAAAGCATGAAGGATGGCGTTGCGAGAGACCCATTGGCCTCGATGATTCCGAATAAATGCCGTAAAGGACGTCGCATTGAGCTTGTCCAGCAAATCCAGTTCCTTCGGAAAGAACTGCTCCGGAGTCTCACCGAAACAGGCGACGTGCTTGTAGTATTCATGACGATCCAGGCAGATGTTGGCCATAGGCATATGCGCGTATAAACGCTGATGCAACTGAGTCGGCAGATTCAAGGCGGGATTCGCGCAACTGTCCTTGGGCAAAGCGTGATTAGGATTAAACCAGTAACAACCATAGTGCCACCAGGTCGGACCGTTCATGCCGGAGGCCATCAATTTCTGGGGGCGACTCGCCCAAAGGCCATGCATCGTCCATTCCTGATTGACTTTGGCTTCGGGCGAAAGATCTTTGCAAGCGGCGCCGGCATTGGTCCATGTGGCGCAAACGCCGGGATGCCACATAACCGCAAACGTGTAGTGATTGAAATCCTGCATATCGGCAGGCGTTGCTGCCGCAGCCACAGTGCCCGTGGTCGATAACATGAACAACAGGCCCAAACAAAGCAAATGCAGCTTGCTAAGACGCGAACGCATGGTAAGCACGGAATCTCCTGGACAGGTCAAGATTAAAAAAGCACGGGTGCAACATTGGCAGGGTCACTGAAACACTCCTGACCGTTTTCGATGTGTCCGGCCAGGCGCCAGTGATGTTTGGGCGTCTCTATTTTCAGATCGTACCAGTGATGACAGGCTTTTGACATCAGCAATCCAGCCGATGCCCGGCGGGACATGCTGCATCACTGGTGATGAACCACGCGACAGAAATGTATATCCGTGTATTTACACCGCATGGCGAACATCCTACACTGACCTCTACTTAGACTGCGGATAAGCATGATTATGACTACTACTCGATTGTTCAAAAATGGGAATTCGCAGGCAGTGCGTATCCCTTCCGGGATGGCCTACACGAGGACGGATCTGGAATTGGAGATTGAACGCGTAGGTGATGAGATCAGGATTCGTCCAGCCCGTCGTTCTTTGGCCGGGGTGATGGAGAAATTCTCCAGATTTTCCTTAGAGGTGACGGCCCAGGCACGGGAAGAACAGGAGCAGAAAGAGCGGGAATCACTGTGATGCCACGCTACCTACTGGATACTAATATCTGCATCTACCTCATGAAACACCAGCCGGAAGTGGTGGCAAATCGCTTCGCGCAGTGCTATGCCGGAGATGTCGTCATCTCGGCTATTACCTATGCGGAGTTGGTGTATGGCGTGGAAATGTCTACCCATCCTGAACGGGAGTTGGCCCATCTGTCTTCGTTGATCGAGGATATTCCGGTTATGCCTTTTGACGTTGCGGCTGCGAACGCTTACGGTCCCGTGAGGCTGGCGACTCGGGAAGCCAAGAGGGATCATCTCGACAAATTGATTGCCGCGCACGCGCTATCGTTGAAGGTGACGTTGGTTACCAACAATGTGAAGGACTTTGTGAAATATCCGGGGTTAGTAGTGGAAAACTGGGTGGAAGATCAAAAATCCTGAGTTACAATCGGCCTCGGTGAAAATGTCCGCTCCGGGCGCCTTCCGAGCCCATCTTCTGAAGAAAAACTGTGGATTTTGTGCTATTCTGAAGAAAATATTCGGAGGCTGAAGAAAAAATGGGTCAACCTATAGGTTATTCATTTTTGCGGGATCACTGGCGCTTGCCGGTGTTCCCCATAACGCAACCTGCGAGAACTGCACCTGTGACGCGGGTAACACCTGAGCCTGATGGTCTTCTGGTGCCAATCGGGGTTGCTCCGAAAAGCGAGTCTCCGCTGGACCACGTTTTGTTTGCGCTCAAGTACGAAGGCGTGAACTTGCCCATTCTTCTCGGAGCCATGCCGCACATTTCCGCCGATTCATTGCAAGATGCCTTGTGTGGAAAACCCAATAGCGCCTATCTGCGCATCACGGCTTACCTGTGGGAACATGCAACTGGACACCGATTAACTGATGTGCCAGAGATTACAGCGCCTACGGTTCCGCTTTTTGATCCGGAACGCTATATCACTTCCTGCGTTTCGCAGAAAGACAGTCGCTGGCGGATAGCCTTCAACGGATTAGGCGGTTTGGACTATTGCGTAACCGTTCGGCGCACGGAAGCCATTCAGCATCTTCTGGAAGAAGATATCCTGGGGCAGGTACGATCTTTTTTTGAGAATACGGATCAGCGGATTGTGGACCGGGCTGTTGCCTGGGCCTACCTGAGCGAGACGGAAGGCTCTTTTGCCATTGAGCGTGAGTCTGTGCCGTATGACAAGGCCCAGGCGTTTGCAGATCTGCTGCAGAAGGCTTTCAATCCCGATGTTTGTGATGAAACCTATTTAACTGGCCTCCAGAACGCGGTTATCACCAATCCTTTTGATCGTGCCGCCGGTTATCGCGGCACCCAAAACTGGCTGCAAAACGGCTTGCGCGGGGCAGCCAGCGTCTCTTACATTCCGCCATCACCGGAGTTGCTGGATGAGATGATGCCGCATATCACGCGCATGGCAGATACATTGCACAAAGAAGTGGATCCTTTGGTGGCGGCCAGCGTGGTGTCTTTCGCCTTTGTTTACGCGCATCCTTTCATGGATGGTAATGGCCGGCTTTCGCGGTTTTTGTTCCACCGTACACTGGCGCAATCCGGGCAGATGGAGAGTCCCACGGTTGGCAGGATACTATTGCCGGTGTCCGTCGCCATGAAACGGTATGAGCAACGGTATTTGCAGTCTCTGCAGAGTTTCTCTGTTCCTGCACGTAACCTTTGGGATGTGCACTGGATCGATGAAGATCGGTTTGAGTTCACGATGCGCGGTGACGGGACCGCCTACCGCTATTGGGATGCCACCGATCAGGTACGATTTGGTCTGGAAATGGCGAAGTCCGCACTGCAGGAAGATTTGCGGTCGGAAGTCGATGCGTTGCGGTGTTACGATGCCGTATATGCTCAGGTGGACGCCCATCATGATGTGCGTAACAAGGATTTGTCCGTCTTGATCCGCTCTTGCATGGAGAATGCCGGCAGTGTCTCGAAAAATCGCAGAAAGCAGTACGCTGCAACGGTGCCAGAGAAGGCTTTTGACGCCATCGAGGACGCCTGGGCATCGTTCATGGCGGGCCGCGATGCCGTGATTGGCGATTCACAAGAAGACGCCTTGCCGAATGAGGCGGCAGCGGAGGCGGATAAGGCGGCGCGAGAGAATGGGCAGGATGATATCTGTGGACGGCGGGATGCTTGAGGCGATTTTTATATAAAAATCTGTATTTGCGAAAAATTTTATAGTAAAACTCGCCCGGCAAACCAGCCGTCCGTCCAATTTGACAGGCGGCGCCACAAACACATAACTGATCAAGGTATTGATGAGCACCACGAGTTTCAATCCACGCCCGGTTTATAAGCCGGGCGATACTGGTGCTAGAGTTTTGTAGTACGTTCTTAGCATAAGTTTCAATCCACGCCCGGTTTATAAGCCGGGCGATACCAGCGCCTGCTGACTGATCATTATTGATAAATCGGTTTCAATCCACGCCCGGTTTATAAGCCGGGCGATACACTTGCAATGATATGATATGGTAACGCCACAGTCGTTTCAATCCACGCCCGG
>NZ_JBYCKR010000311.1:0-3839 GCF_057473505.1 Acidithiobacillus sp. TH-A35
CGTCGCCTTTGAGATCGTCGTCCGTCCCATCGGGTTTCTCGCGGTAGCAGTGGTGGGCTTCGTCATTGATGGCGATAATGTTTTTCAGGCCCATGAGTTCGGGCATGACGCGCTGGAGCATCTGGCCTTCCGTCTCCAGTGTGTTCAGCGCCTCGCCGCCCTGTCCCTGGAGCAGGCGGCGTCCGCCTTTGGAGAGTTCCAGCCACTCGCGCAGTTTGAAGGCATGGTAGTTGGTGATAACGATGCGGGCGCGTTCCAGATCAGCCAGCATATCGCCGGGCACCAGTTCGCGGCTGGCGTAGTAGCTGTCGGGATCATTGGGTTGCAGCACGCGCAGACGATCTTTGATGGTGATGCCGGGCGCTACGATCAAAAAGCCCCGCGTGAATTTCTTGCTGTTGGGGTGCCGCACCGCGTTGACGGTCTGCCAGGCAATGAGCATGGCCATCACCGTGGTCTTGCCCGCACCGGTCGCCAGTTTGAGCGCCAGACGCAACAGGTCCGGGTTGGCATCGTGACTGGCGTTACTCAGGTGATCTATGTAGGTCTGCGCCGATTTCCCCATCTGCGGTGCGACCTCGGTTAGCCAGATGGCGGTTTCCACCGCTTCGATCTGGCAGAAGAAGGGACGAATGCTGCTGAAAGCGTGGTGCCGCCAGTGTTGCAACAGCCGTGCCGTCTCGGGGGTCACCCGCCAGTCTGCGGGGTTGGGGATGCCGCGCCACTGGTCTACTTCGGCACGCACGCCGTTGATGAGCGCGGTGATGTTGTACTGCTGTTCCTCGGTCGAGAGCCCCAGTCCTTGGTCGAGCACCAGCGATGCTTGTCGGCCGGGCCCTTTTTGCTTGCGTGGTCGGGGAATGGGGCTGATGAATTCCGCCTTGCGGCGATTGTCGATGATGCGTTGAGTTGGCTGTCCCTGTTCATCCAGTTCCCAATGACGCTGCGGATACGCATAGGGGGAATTGAGGATGGGTTTTTCAAAGAAAGGGTTTTGCATGGTTATTTATGGTCTGCGGCGGCCAAGCTTTGCCCTCTTTATAGCCTATAAAGGGCCTGCTGGCGACCTGGAGACAACCCACCCTCCGTGCCGTGAGCCGCTATAATGGGACGGAAGACATAAAATCCGCAGTATAATGACACTGGCTGCCGTTTTCCCGAAACACGGGATGCCCATTGTGGTATGGGCATGAAGAGGGTGGCCTGGGAACGGACTTTACCAGGTGACGCCGCCGTGTTGCCGGATATCCCATGAGCCCGTCTGGTGGGGGGAGGTGAAGCATGCAACGCGTAGCGGGTGCCGTGATGGGCGCCCTGATTGGTGATGCACTGGCTTTGGGGTGTCATTGGTACTACGACCTTGCCGAACTGCGGCGGGAATGTGGCCCCTGGATTACCGACTATCTCACGCCGCGCCCCGGCCGTTATCACAGTGGCCTGCTTGCGGGGGATATCTCGCAAACCGGACTGCTGCTGGTCATGCTGATGGAGTCGTTGGTGCGCTGCGCGGGTTATGAGGAGGACGATTTCACCCGTCGGCTGGATACGGAACTGTTCCCGCAGTTGGACGGCACGCCCATGCAGGGACCGGGGGGCTACACCAATCAATCCATTCGAGAGGCCTGGCGTAAGCGCGTGCCAGAGCATCGCCCATGGGGAGAATGCGCCGGCGACGCGGACACGACGGAGGGTGCCGAACGCGCCATTGCCATCGCTGCCTTTTATGCCCTGCAGCCGAAAAAAATGGCGGAGGCGGTGTGTCGCAACATTGCTCTGACCCAGCATGATCCGGCCATCGTCGCCATGAGCGTCGCCTTCAACGCCGTTTTGGCCCAGTTGGTCTCCGGCGCTGCGTTGACGCCGCAGATTGGCACCACGCTCATGGCGCAGGTGCACAGCGGAGCACTGCCATTCCACATGGTTACCCAAGGCCACCTGCAGCCACCGTCGCAGGGTGGCGAAGGGATGCGGGCAGGCCAGTTTACGTCGCCCGACGCCTTACTCACGGCGGGATATGCCGCGCTGGCCGCCGCGGATCCTGACATCGTCATTGAACCCGCCTGGAAGGTGAGCCTGGTTTACGGCATGCCCTGCGCCATTTACCACCAACTGCCTGCGGCTTACTACCTGGCCAGTCGTTTCCGGGAAGATTATGAAGCGGCCGTACTGCACGCCATCAACGGGGGCGGACAAAATATGTCCCGCGCGATGTTGACGGGTGCGCTCGTGGGCGCCCAAATAGGTCTGGAGGGAATTCCCCGTCGTTTCATCACCGGGCTGCGTGACGCCCAGCACTATCTGGCGCTGGCTGCGGAACTGGAGCAATGGGCGGTCAGACAGGAAACGCTTTAACCTTGGGATAGGGTAGGGCGTGGCAGACCCGACTGAAAACCAGTCATTGGGCAACCGAAAAAGCCCGCAAAAGGGCTTCTGTAGCAAGTCAGGGAGACTATGACCGTGTGCACACTATCGGAGCTACGCTCTCCAGGAAGCCTCCAGATCCAGTCAGGCGTTCAATGTGACCTCGTGTACACGATATCAGGCAGAAACACAGCATCGGTTAGTGAGTTTTGATAGTTCCACAAAATAAGATCACGCATTTAACTAGATGGGCGATGCACCACTATGGTGCACAAAAACAAATTTTGCACCGTACTGGGATGTGTGAACACTTCGGTAAAATGAGCATGACACAGGGTTAAGTATTATTTTCAGCATGTTACGGGTTTTTGGCATTATGGCATGTTTTCTGCTTTCTAATATTTAGGATTCTAGGGTTCCAGCCTGCAAAGGTGATCGGACCGAGAGTTTCCGCCCTGCCGCGCAGGGTACACGGAGGGATAAAAGCCCGGGAGATAACAGTGAAAGCTGCTATCTCCCTTTTTTTTTGGAGAAACGCGCATGAAAAAATTGAAGTCATTCTTATTGGCAGGAACGCTGACGTTGGCTCCTTTTATACTATCTGCAAATGCGGATGCGGAGCCTATCACCCTAGGTCTGAGTAATTGGCCCGGTTGGGTCGCATGGTACGTCGCTGAGCACAACGGTTATTTGAAGAAATACCACGCCGACTTCAAATTAGTATGGTTTAGCAGTTACATGACGTCAGTGGAAGCGCTTTCAGCCGGAAAAATAGATGCAAATTGCCAAGCCCTAATTGATACTCTGGCACCTGTGGAAAAAGGTGTTCCGATAAAAGTTATTTTAGTGACTGATAATTCACATGGTAATGACGCACTGATGGTGAATAACTCTATTAGTACATTCAAGCAGTTGGAAGGAAAGACCATTGCGGTGCGCATGGATTCCATAGAACAGTATCTCGATGAATATGCGCTAACGAAAAACAACATTCCAATAACATCCGTACACTTCATAAACATGTCAACAGGCGATGCGGCTGCAGCATTAATGGCGGGACGAGTAGACGCTGCAGGCGTTTGGAATCCGTGGATACAGAGAATTGAAGAGAAAAAGCTAGGGCATGCCATTTTTTCTAGTGCTAGTGCTCCAGGGGTCATTCCAGATGTTGTGGCTGCCCGTGAAAGCGTCTTGAAAGCATATCCTCAACAGTTCATAAACTTATCAAAAGCTTGGTTTGCTACTGTAAAATTCATCAAAGAACATCCAAAACAAGCGGCTGCTATAATGGCGCCACATGTCGAGTTATCTCCATCTGTTTATTTGACCGCATTGTCTGGGACACGCCTATTTGGACCAAAGTTAAATCTGGAGGCAATGAATCCTGAAGACAAGGAAAAATCGGTTTCGCTCTATAAGAGCACCGACGATACCTCGGTTTTCCTTAAGAAGGTAGGGGCAATTTCTGCGAAACCTAA
>NZ_JBYCKR010000312.1:0-4368 GCF_057473505.1 Acidithiobacillus sp. TH-A35
GCCGGGCCGTAACTGCTTTTTTTAGGCTGATGGGTCAGGTTTTGCGCTGTTTGGAGGCGTGGAATACCCTCACCTTCACGCAAAGAGTAGTCATCCCACTCGCGATCTCCGCGAAAGTCGCTTTTCCCAGGTTTGCTCTGCCTTGTTCAGGAAGCAGGGTCGTGCATACAGGCGTAGGTACGGCCGCGAATGGCGACAAAGTCTGCGGCCACATTCGACGCGACGCTCAACGTCCAGGCACCGGCATGCCGGACGAGTCGGCCCGCCGGTACCTGAAAGAGCCGCCAGCGCACGGTGGCAACGCGATGCCGCTGCCAGCCCTCACCCAGGGCCGCGTGCTTGAACAGAACAAAGAGGTTATGGGCCATGACGCCGATCCGGAAGAAAGCCGCATTGGCACTTTCCTGACCGCAGGGCATCCGCTCCATACCAAATCCGATTTTGAGTTCCTTGATGCCATTCTCGGAATGTTCACCCCGCTGGCGGTACCAGATCAGCACATCGGCGGTACTGCCCGTGCGGTTGCTGGCGATGACGTAGTAACGCGGGGAGTCTTCTTCCAGCAGTTCCGCCTGATGACGATAGCGCACCACGATGAGTCGAAAGGCTTTGTGAGTGTGCTCCATACTGTGCACGGTCTCCGCCACGGCGCAGCCGGCGTATGGGGTCCAGGCGGATTCAGGGATCGCGGCCAATGGCGAAGGTCTTGCCGGTCGCTTCGCAGGCTTTGACGAAATCCAGATTGGCGCTGGCCGGAGCGACATTCCCGGCAGGGAAGTCATCGTGGATCACGACCTCGGCCTCCGCCAGGTGGCCCACCATGGGCATGTAGCTAGGTGATCTGCTTTCCCAAAGCCATTATACCGGAAACCCTTACAGTTTGGGCCCTTCACGCTATTTTTTCATTACGTCATCGCGGAATTAGGGGAGATTATCCCGACAGGTCCGTCCCCTGGATCGCCTGCCGCAGCTTTGATGGGACAGGGTTTTCCCACTCCCCCGATAACCGCTGTCCAGCAACTTCGCTGGTCTGGTAATATGGCGCGAGATGGATTTCAATAAAGGGTAGCGGATCATTCGACCAGGATTCTCGACTTCCTGACACACTATGCATGGAATTCGAGAATCGTTTGGGTACTGCTCACGGCGTTGGCGTTGATGGCTGGCAGGCAGCGGGCGTCGGCGGCAGCTTTGCGGCATCCGCGCCCTTGCTTTCCTGCCGTGTATGCGCCAACGGATCATGTGCATCTGGCAAGGCACCCGCCTTCCATGCGTCTGCAATGTCCTTTGAGCCAAAAGGTGGCCGCCACAAAACGATCTGGCATCCCATGGCCTGGATTTCTTCAGCTTGCCGCTGATGAGCTACATCCGTTTTGATCTGTGTCTCCTGGTCTTTCTCGTTCTCCAGAGAAAGGTAGAACGTGGTGGCGGCCTGTTGCAAAAAGAGGGCCTGCACATGCGGCTGGTCCAGAAACGCGCGTACTCCCGCCCCGCCCGACACCAGAATAGACGGCGCCGCCACCCGATGGGAGCGATATACCAATCCATGACCGCCAAGGCGTCTGTACCACCTTCCACGATCCACAATGCGCCATCGGACGGCCACACAGGATCACCGCCTCGCCAGATGGCCGGGAAGGATTTGTCGGAGTGCCTGGTGTCTAGCTTCGTGATCTCCTTTTCACCATTCCGGGATAAGATAGGTTTCACAAGCCGGACCGTCATGGAGCGCGGTTGACGGTAACTTCCGTCCCATCCGCGACTCAGAAAAATGTTTTGTCAAAAGTTATGCGGTCAACGCGGAATTGGGTAGCGGCTTGGCGGTCCGATTGCCCGAATCGCCAGCCGACACCATTATCCCGCTGCATGGCCCCCATATCCACCCTTCTCCCCGCCGGAAAAATCACCCCTGAGGTCGGCCACTAATATTTCGATTTCCCCGTCATCGGTTTCCCGATAATTTTCTGCATTTCAGAGAAAAGCGTCGAGCAGGTCGTGGTGACGCTGACCAATCCGCCCTGTGACCTTGCATCTGCCCCAGGAGGTAACGATCCATTCTTCATCTTGGTGATATGTGGGCCCTTGCGTCGGCTGCACATTCGGAGGCGCGCTGGGCTGACCGTTTTGGTTGGGAGCCTCACTTATGCTTTACCAGGCATGCGTCTCACCGTTTTTTTGCTGCCAAATAGGGTGATCCAAAAGGAGTCAGGAGGCTGGGAAGTGCTTTTGGCTTATGGTTCAGCCGCTGTGACGCCCTTTGTTCTTTTGGTGATTCTCCTGTTTCGTCATGGCGCTCCTGTGGCGCTGGCAGGAGCGCCCCGCCTTCATGCCTGAGGAAATACCGGTGCGGAATAGGCGCCGCATAGTTGTTCTTGGAAACGGAATACCTGATGCGCACGCCAGCCGCAGCGTCGTCATCTTCAACGTATGTGATCGCCGCGCCAAATAACGTGTGCGCATCTTGATTGACCATCCTTTTTTTCTGAGGGTTTCGGTGTCTATCGGTAGGATACGATATATCCCCATATCCCCCTTGGTAGCCTCAACCTCTCCAGCATGCCACAACCAGGAACAATGTTCAACTAGTTGATTGTAAATGGTTTATAGAGATATACTAAAAGCCATACCTTACTATCTGGCCTGTGATACCATGCTTCCTGTGATATCCTGTGATACAAGGCTTGGTGTAAACAACCCCGTCCTTCCCGCGCTTGAACTTGAGCGTGACGAGCGCAAGTCGCGAGGGGTGATGAGAATGCCAACCACCTGTTTTGACAACCAGGAATTCCGTATTTGGCGCTGCAATTACGCTGCACTTCGGAGCGGGACAGACAGGTATAACGCGGGATGGTGCGGGATACATTGGCGCGCAACATACTGATAACATTTATATATGAAAAAGGCTTATGATTCAAAATGCCGGAATATTATCATGCAGCGGGCTGCAAAGCCGCGTACCCCGGTTCGATTCCGGGCCCAGCCTCCAATTCGCTGAGATATTTTGTACGGCGATCGCCCTGCGAAGTTTGATTTCTTCCTGAGTTATCTGCTTTTCCAGGTCGGGGGATAGGGCGTGGCCGAACTAAACAAGCATACCGCGATGGATAAAATCCTGTCCGTAGCCCCCATGCTCGACTGGACAGACCGCCATTGTCGATATTTTCTGCGCCTGGTATGCCCTTCCTGTGTGCTTTATACCGAGATGGTCACCACCAGTGCGCTTCTTCTGGGGCGTGACCCTGAGCGATTTCTCGAATTCTCTGCGGCGGAGCACCCCCTGATTTTGCAGTTGGGGGGGGATGATCCGGCGGCGATGCGTGCGGTCGCAGCGATGGCGCATGCCTATGGCTATGACGGCCTCAATTTGAATGTGGGTTGTCCCTCGCCGCGGGTGCAGAAAGGCCGCTTTGGGGCCTGTCTGATGGCGACGCCTGAGCTGGTCGCCGAGTTGGTGGCAGCTATGGGAGAAAGTGGCTTGCCCGTCAGCGTGAAACACCGTCTCGGCCTGGATCGGGAAGAGGACTACGTGGCGCTGCGTGCTTTCATCGAAACCGTCGCGGTGGCGGGGTGCCGACACTTCATTGTTCATGCGCGTAATGCCTGGCTGAAAGGCCTCAGTCCGGCTGAAAACCGTGACGTGCCGCCCTTGCGCTGGGATTGGGTGCATCAGTTGAAAAAAGAGCTGCCGCATCTGACCATCGAGATCAATGGAGGCTTTAACGATTTGGCGGCGGTGACGGCGCAGTTTTCCGCAGTGGATGGGGTAATGATCGGGCGTGCTGCCTATCATCATCCCTTACTATTGGCGGAAATTGAACGTGCCATGGGGCGCAGGGAGACCCTGCCAGAACCCGAAGTGATCTTATCTGGATTGATAGAATATGCGGAACTGTGGGGGGAGGCGTTGCCGGCGCCGCGGTTAAGCCGCCATTTGCATGGGTTGCGCTTTGGGCAAAATGGCGCGGGAGCATGGCGTCATTTTCTGGGTACCGCCGAACTCGGTGAGAGCGCCGCGGAGTTTCTGCGGCGCGGTATGTCGCTGTTAGATTGAAAGTCAGGCGAGGACGTGGTGGCTCATGGCCAGCAGACGCAGGGTGCGCTGATCACGGATGCGAAAGTACACACGACTGGCTACCCGTCGCACCAGCACCAAGCCGCTGTCCTGCAGTAAGGCAAGATGCTGCGATGCATTGCTGTGGCTGGTATTGATGGCTTTCACGAGGCTTTGCATGCTCATTTCGCCTCGTCCCAGCAGGCAGATAATCTTGTACCGCAGGGGGTGAGACATGGCTTTGATCACCTCGGAAAGCTGCTCAATCTTGCGTTCGGGAATAATGGGATTTTGCATGGTTAGGCTCCTTGTCATCA
>NZ_JBYCKR010000313.1:0-4783 GCF_057473505.1 Acidithiobacillus sp. TH-A35
GCAATGGCTGCATACCCGTCAGGTAACGGATTTCGCGGCCATGACCAACATCAGTAAAGCCCTCCGCGCGCGTCTCGCCGCAGAAACCCGCATCGCCGCGCCGGAAATTATCGCTGACCAACTGGCGGCAGACCGCACGCGTAAATGGCTGCTCGGGCTGCCCGATGGCAATGCCATAGAAACTGTTTTTATTCCTGAAGAAGATCGTGGCACGCTGTGCATCTCCTCGCAGGTGGGCTGTTCTCTGTCCTGCAGTTTTTGTGCTACCGGCGCCCAGGGGCTCAGTCGCAACCTCGAAACCCATGAAATCATCGCGCAGGTGCGCGTGGCGCGTCGCCTGTTGGGCCTGAATGCTATCACCAATATCGTCTTCATGGGTCTGGGCGAACCGCTGCTCAATTTGCGCCAGGTATTGCCGGCGCTGGATTTGTTGCGCGACGATTATGCCTACGGCTTTGGCGCGCGGCGCATTACCGTCAGCACGGCAGGTGTGGTGCCCGGCATGGATCGGCTGGGTACGGAAAGCCCGGTCAATCTCGCGATCAGTTTGCATGCCAGCCGTGACGATATCCGCGACATTCTTGTGCCAGTAAACCGCCACTACCCGTTGGCGGAGTTGCTCGCTGCCTGCCGCCGCTATCCCTTGCTGCCCCGACGCCGCATCACCTTCGAATATGTGATGCTGGATGGTATCAACGATGCCGACACCCATGCCCGGGAACTTCTCCGCTTACTGCGAGACATCCCTGCCATGGTAAATTTAATCCCCTTTAATCCCTTTCCCGGTTCGGATTTTAAACGATCGCCACAAGCGCGTATCGATGCTTTCCGCGACATTATCCTGCGGGGTGACGTGATGACGGTTACGCGCCGGCCGCGTGGCGATGACATCGCTGCCGCCTGCGGCCAGTTGGCCGGGCAGGTGCGCGATGGCCGGCGCAGTGTCCCCTTGGCGCTGCATTCATGAGAAGGCTTTTGGGATTGGGCGTTGGCGCGCTCCTGCTGAGCGGGTGCGGGCTCTTTGGCGGTAAAGGGGCGGGGCTGACGCCTGACCAGCAAATGGCCGCGTATATTGCTCATGAGCATAAGGCCAATGCCTCCTCTTCAGGCTTTAAGCCAGCACCTGCCAACACCGATAAGGCCAAGGCAAGCATCTACAGCTCTCTTGGTGCGGCTTATTTGCAGGATGGTCATCCCCGGCAGGCGATCCGGGAATTGCAGTTGGCGATCGCCGATAACAGCAGTTACGCTGACGCATATAATGTCATGGGGCTGGCGTATGCACAGTTGCAGCAGAATGCATTGGCACGCGCTGCCTTTCGTAAGGCGCTCTCTATAGATGCAAAAAATCCCGAGTACCTCAATAATTATGGTGCTTTTCTCGTCAACTCCGGTAGCTATGCGGAAGCACTCGTCGAGTTGAAACGGGCCACGGCCGATCCTCTGTACAGCACGCCGCAGTTTGCCTGGACCAACCTCGCACAGGCCTACGCAGGGCTCAAGGACTTGTCGGCGGCACGCGATGCCCTGAACCGGGCACTTTATCTGGTACCCAACTATCCGCCTGCTCTGCAAATGCTCGCCGAGCTGGATTTTAAGGACGGTAATGCAGATGCAGCCTTCGCTCACTTGCAGGTGGTCCTGGCGCAAGAATCCGATAACGCCAATGCACTCTTGCTGGCGGGGCAGATCGCCGCCCAACAGGGGCGAACAACGCAGGCGCAGTCTCTTTGGCAGCGTTGCGTGACTGCTTCGCCCTATTCTGCGGCGGGTAAACGGGCGCAGCAATTATTGCTGCAAAACGGTTGAGGCGGCGAAGCCATGGATCCGACGACAGAAAATGGGACTTCTCAGGACTTACGGGCAGCGCGGGAGGCTCGTGGCTGGAGTCTTCGCCAAGTTGCCGAGCGATTGCATATCACTGAGGCACAGGTAAAAGGTTTGGAAGAAGGTGACTACGCCGCACTGCCCGGCGCGGCTTTCGCACGCGGTTTTCTGAAGAATTATGCGCGTCTGCTGGACCTGAATCCGGAACCTCTGCTGAAGACATATGATGCCTCCAATGAAGGTTCAGGGCTGCATCCATCGGAAAACGTGCTGCCCGGTAGTGAAGGCCCGCTGCTGGATTATAGTCGACGCATGTTGTTTTTTTCCGTATTGATTGTGGTAGCCATTATTGTGGCAGCCTGGTGGTTTTGGAGTCAGCAGCAGGCACAGAGCTTGCCCGCCGCGAAAGCTCCGCCGACGGTGGAGAAGCAACCGGCCGCTCCTGCGCCGATGGTGACAGTCGCGCCCAGCGCATCACCTGTCGTTCTGGCGCCGAGTACCGTGACGCAGACCCCGGCGGTGGCGCTCAGCCAGTCCGCTACGCCGGTCGCAGCAACCCAATCTGTAGCGGTAGCGATGAATCATGGGCTGGCGTTTCAGTTCAGCGCGGACTGTTGGGTGCAGGTCAAAGACGCTTCCGGGAAAACCCTGCTGGCTGTCCTCGGACGTCGTGGCGATGTCTTACGCGTCGATTCCGGAACTCCGCCCTATCACGTTCTGGTAGGAAAGGCCAGCGCTGTTGCCATCAGCTATAACGATAAGGCGGTGCCACTGCCAGCCAACGCTCTGGGTGTGGCCAGGTTGCACGTCGGCACCGCGCCAGCTTTCAGTAGTGCCCATGTTATGGCCGCTACCCACAGTCTGACACCATCCCCCGCACGGCCGGTAGCCAGTGTGGTTTCATCACCTGTTGCGGTATCCGGCACCGCAGCCGTTTCCAGCGAGGCTTCCCATGCACCATGAATCTCCCATTCGGCGTCGTAAGACCCGGCAAATTCACGTTGGCAAGGTAGCGATCGGCGGCGATGCACCGATCAGCGTGCAAAGCATGACCAATACGGAGACCCGCGATGTTGCGGCCACGGTCGCGCAAATCCGGCGCCTGGAGGCAGTCGGTGCCGATATCGTCCGGGTGTCCGTACCCAGCATGGACGCCGCCGAAGCCTTCAAAGCGATCCGCGCACAGGTGGAAACCCCTCTGGTCGCCGACATCCATTTCGATCATCGCATAGCTTTGCAGGTGATGGCAGATGGTGTCGATGGTCTGCGCATCAACCCCGGAAATATTGGCTCTCTGGATAAAACGCGGCTGGTGGTGGAAATGGCTAGGGACAAGGGCATCCCCATCCGTATCGGTGTCAACGCCGGGTCGCTGGAAAAGGATATCCAGGAGAAGTACGGGGAGCCGACGCCAGAAGCACTGGTGGAGTCCGCCTTGCGCCACGTCAGTATTCTCGACGAGTTGAATTTTCACGACGTGAAGATCAGCGTCAAGGCCTCCGATGTTTTTCTCGCCGTAAGCGCTTACCGGCTGCTCTCGGAAAGGGTGGATTACCCGCTGCATTTGGGTATTACCGAAGCAGGGGGCCTGCGCTCCGGCACCGTCAAATCCGCCATTGGACTGGGTCTGCTCCTGCGGGATGGTATCGGCGATACGATCCGGATTTCCCTCGCGGCGGATCCTGTCGAGGAGATTCGCGTCGGCTTCGATATCCTGAAAAGCCTGCACCTGCGTCAGAAAGGCATCAATCTGATCGCCTGCCCGTCCTGTTCCCGTCAGGAGTTTGACGTAATCACCACCATCAATGCCCTGGAAGCGCGTCTGGAAGACATTCTCGAACCCATGGACGTTTCGGTGATCGGCTGCGTGGTGAACGGCATCGGCGAGGCGAAGGAGGCCGATATCGGTCTGGCGGGTGGTGATAAACGCAGCATTCTCTACTATCGCGGTAAACAGGTCGACCGTGTGGAGAACAACGACATTGTCGACGTGCTGGAAAAGCGCATTCGCGCGGAAATCGCCGAGCGGCAGGCAGCGCGGCATGAGGCCTGAGCCTCTTCCTGCGCCGCAAACCGGGAGCAGTCATGGCGGGTAAAGTGCTGCAGGCGGTACGTGGTATGAATGATATTTTCCCGGAAGAGAGCGCGGGTTGGCAGGCGCTGGAAAGCGATCTGCGGACGCTGCTGGCGCTCTACGACTATGGTGAGGTGCGTCTGCCTCTTCTAGAATCGACCGAACTGTTTGCCCGCGCCATTGGCGACGCCACCGATATCGTTCAGAAAGAGATGTATACCTTTGCCGATCGAAACGGTGACAGTCTCACCCTGCGACCGGAGGGGACGGCGGGGTGTGTGCGTGCTGCAATCCAGGCCCAGAGCATGCGCGGCCAGACCCCGCGTTATTATTATATGGGGCCGATGTTTCGTCATGAGCGCCCGCAAAAGGGCCGCTACCGGCAGTTTTACCAACTGGGCGTGGAGGTCTTCGGGCTGTCGGCGGCGAGTACCGATGCGGAGGTTATCGCCCTCTCGGCGCGGATTTTGCGGACGGCTGGCGTTACCGCTTCGTTGCAGGTCAATTCTCTGGGAAGCCCGGCTGCGCGTGCCAACTACAGAGCCTTGCTTCTGGACTATCTGCGCCCGAGAAGTGCGGAACTCTGTGCCGACTGTCAGGAGCGTTTGGAGCGCAACCCGCTCCGCGTGCTGGACTGCAAAGTACCCACTTGCCAGGACATTGCACACACGGCCCCGCATCTGGCGGACCATTTGGACGAAGACTCTGCAGCACATTTTGCCATGTTGCAATCGCTGCTGACGGCGCTCGATATCCCTTACCAGGTCAATCATAGCCTCGTCCGTGGCCTGGACTACTACAACCGCACGGTCTTCGAATGGGTGACGGATGCACTTGGCGCGCAAGGCACGGTACTGGCCGGTGGTCGTTATGACGGCTTGG
>NZ_JBYCKR010000314.1:0-3306 GCF_057473505.1 Acidithiobacillus sp. TH-A35
ATGGCGAAAGCAATATCCGTCGCCATGGGAATACCCCAGCCTTCCGCAGCGGAGCCGCCGGGATTAAACTGGTGATAAATCAGTGCCGGGACAATCATGCCCCCCAGGGCCGCAATGATGGGCAGGGCGGCATCGCGCAGGGAGGAGAGTTCCCCCACCAGAAATTCCCGCTTCAGCTCTAGCCCGACGACAAAAAAGAAAAGCGCCATCAGGCCATCATTGATCCAGTGATGGAGGCTTTGATCCAGGCCCCAGCCACCCCAATGCAGCCCTAAGTGCTCTTCCCAAAATGCGTGGTAGGGCACATGCCAGACGGAGTTGCTGAGAATCAGGGTCAGGATCGTGGCAGCGATGAGGACGATGCCGCCTGCCGTCGCTCGCCGCAGAAACTGCTCGAAGGGCGACAGAATGCGTCCGAATAAAGGCTCAAGCAGATAAACCGGGCGGTCAGCCATGCAGGCCCCGGTGCCCCGTCACAAATGCTCCAGTCGCTGTGCCTGTTCGCTGAGTTGCAGCAGGGCGGCGTCCATTTCGCGCAGACGCTCTTCTTCCTTGGCGACGACCTCGGCGGGGGCGCGGCTGCGGAAGCTTTCCTGGGCCAGCTTGGCGGCGGTTTTAGCGCGATCCTGCTCAAGACGTTGCTGTTCTTTCGCCAGACGGGCCTGCTCAGCCACCACGTCAATGACTCCCGCGAGGGGGACGAGGACGCGCAGATCACCGACCAGTTGCAAGGCGGCGGGCGGCGCTTCTTCTTCGGCGCCCAGCCATTCCAGACTGGCGAGGCGACTGAGAGCGAAGAGCCAGGGAGCATATTGTTGCGCACGCTGGCGGTCGCTGGCATCGCCCCCCTGCAGCAGCAGCGGCAGCGCCTTGTTAGGTGCAATATCCATTTCGCCACGCACCGAGCGGATGGCGCGGATGACCGCAATCAGCCATTCCGCATCGCCATCCGCCTGGACGTCGATACGGGAGAGATCCGCCACAGGATAAGGGGCGAGGGCAATGCTGTCGCCTGTCTTGCCGATGACCGGGGCTATCCGCTGCCAGAGTTCCTCGGTGAGGAAGGGCATCACCGGGTGCATCAGACGCAGGCCAGCCTCCAATACCCGCAGCAGGGTATTGCGGGTCCCGCACTGCTGCGCTGAGGTAAACGGGCTGTCGCTGCGCAGGATCGGTTTGGTCAGCTCGATATACCAGTCGCAGTAGTCATTCCAGAAAAACTGGTACAGCGCATGGGCGGCGTCGGCAAAGCGATACTGGTCGATGGCGCTGTTAACAGCCGCTTCGCAGCGCTGCAGGCGACCGATAATCCAGCGTTCCGGCGCCAACAGTTCGCGCTCGCCTTCCAGATCGGCCGGATTTTGTATCTGCATCAGGGCAAAACGCGAGGCGTTCCAGAGCTTGTTGCAGAAATTGCGATTTCCCTCCACCCGCTTGAGGTCAAACTTGATGTCCCGGCCCTGGGTGGCCAGTGCCGCGAAGGTGAAGCGCAGGGCGTCGGTGCCGAAGGCGGGAATGCCGTCGGCGAACTCTTTACGGGTGGCCTTTTCGATTTTGGCCGCCATCTGCGGCTGCATGAGGCCCTTGGTACGCTTGGCGACGAGGTCTTCCAGACTGATCCCGTCGATGAGGTCGATGGGGTCGAGGACATTGCCCTTGGACTTGCTCATCTTCTGGCCCTCGGCATCGCGCACCAGACCGTGGACATAGACTTCATGGAAAGGCACGTCGTCCATGAAGCGCAGGCCCATCATGATCATCCGCGCTACCCAGAAGAAAATGATGTCGAAGCCGGTGACCAGCACGCTGGTGGGGTAGAATTGGGCGAGATCCGGTGTTTTTTCCGGCCAGCCCAGGGTGGTGAAGGGCCACAGCGCCGAACTGAACCAGGTGTCGAGCACGTCCGGGTCGCGTTCCAGCACCACCGGCATGCCGTAATGGCGGGCGGCTTCTGACTGCGCTTCCTCTTCACGACGGGCGACAAAGATTTTACCGTCGGGACCGTACCAGGCGGGAATCTGGTGCCCCCACCAGAGCTGGCGGGAGATGCACCAGTCCTCGATGCGCTGCATCCAGTCGAAGTAAGTTTTGTTCCAGTTTTCGGGCACGAAGCGGATGCGGCCTTCTTCCACCGCGCGGATGGCGGGTTCGGCCAGCGGTGCGACCTTCACATACCATTGATCAGTCAGGTAAGGCTCGATGACGGCCTGGGAGCGGTCGCCACGGGGCACCATGAGCTGGTGTTCGTCGGTGCGTTCCAACAGATTTTCTGCCTCCAGCAGAGCAAGAATCTGTTTGCGGGCGGCATAACGGTCCAGTCCGCGTAAGGCCTCGGGAATCTCCCCGGCAATGACATTGTCGCCAAAGACTTCGATACTGTCCCGGATGCGGGCATCGGGGGTAAAGACGTTGAGCAGGGCCAGACCGTGCCGCTGTCCCACCTGATAATCGTTGAAATCGTGGGCCGGGGTGATTTTGACGCAGCCCGAGCCGAATTCTGGTTCGACATAAGTGTCCGCGATGATGGGAATCTCGCGGTTCATGATCGGCAGGCGCAGGGTCTTGCCGATGAGGGCAGCGTAGCGCGGATCTTCTGGGTGAACCGCCACCGCCACGTCGCCCAGCAGGGTTTCCGGGCGGGTGGTGGCGACGACGAGGGCGCCACTGCCATCGCTGAGGGGATAGCGGATATGCCAGAGGGAGCCTTGCTCTGCTTCGCTGATGACTTCCAGATCAGAAACAGCGGTGCGCAGGACCGGGTCCCAGTTCACCAGCCGCTTGCCGCGGTAGATCAGACCCTCGTCATGCAGGCGGACAAAGACCTCGGTGACGGCATGGGAAAGCCCGCTGTCCAGGGTAAAACGCTCGCGCGACCAGTCACAGGAGGCCCCCAACCGTCGCATCTGCCGGGTGATATGGCCGCCTGATTCCTGACGCCACTGCCAGACCCGTTCCAGAAAGGCACCGCGGCCCATCTGATGGCGGTCACCGCCTTCTTGCGCCAGTTGCCGTTCCACCAGCATTTGGGTGGCGATGCCCGCATGGTCGGTACCCGGCTGCCAGAGGGTGCGCTCGCCGCGCATCCGGTGGACGCGGGTGAGGATGTCCATCAGGGTATCCTGAAAGGCATGGCCCATGTGCAGGGTGCCGGTAACATTGGGTGGCGGCAGCATGATGCAGTAGGCCGCGCCGTAGCCTGCTGGCTGGAACAGGCCATGGGCTTCCCAGCGCGTGTAGCACTGGGTTTCGATTTCGGCGGGGGCGAAGGGGCGATCCAGAGTGTCAGTCATAATAGGGTGTATTACT
>NZ_JBYCKR010000315.1:0-3526 GCF_057473505.1 Acidithiobacillus sp. TH-A35
GCGCATGGTGGCCGCTTGCCGCGAAATTGGGCTATCCATCATCCCGCGCGGTGGTGGCACCGGCTATACCGGCGGTGCCATTCCGTTGCGCCGCCACTGCGCGGTCATCAATACCGAAAAGCTGGAACAAATGTCGGTGATCGAAATGGTCACGCCACAGGGCCTGAACACCAGCGTCCCCAGCATCTTTGCGGGTGCAGGTGTGGTCACCAAGGTCGTGGCCGATGCGGCCGATGCGGCAGGCCTCGTCTTTGCCGTCGATCCCACATCCATGGACGCCTCCACCATCGGCGGAAATATCGCCATGAATGCGGGGGGCAAGAAGGCTGTGCTCTGGGGTACGGCCCTCGACAACCTGCTTTCCTGGCGCATGGTGACCCCCGATGGGAATTGGCTGGAAGTGGAACGCATGGACCATAATCTCGGCAAGATTCACGACCAGCCGGTGGTCCGTTTCCGCCTGAATCGCTTTGCCACCGACGGGCATACGTCGCTCGGGGAGTCGGAAGTGCTCACCCTGCCCGGTGCCAGCTTCCGCAAGGCCGGGCTGGGCAAGGATGTCACCGATAAGTTTCTCGGCGGTCTGCCAGGCATCCAGAAGGAAGGCTGCGACGGCATTATCACCTCCGGACGCTTCCTGCTCCATCAGATGCCAGCCCATGTGCGCACGGTCTGCCTGGAGTTTTATGGCACCGATCTGGATGCCGCGGTACCAGCCATCGTCGAAGTGAAATCCTACGTGGAGGGGTTGGGGCATGTCCTGCTCACTGGTCTGGAGCACCTGGACGAGCGCTATCTCAAAGCCATCAAGTACAGCAACAAGGCCCCCCGCCACGAACGCCCGAAGATGCTGCTGCTCGCGGATATCGCCAGCGATGACCCCGATGCAGCGGGTGCGGCGGCAGCGGCGGTAGTACGTATTGCCAACGCCCGAGGTGGTGAGGGCTTTGTCGCCACTACGCCCGAGTCAAGACGCCGATTCTGGGCCGACCGCAGCCGCACCGCCGCCATTTCCGCCCATACCAATGCTTTCAAAATCAATGAAGATGTGGTCATTCCTCTGGAGAGGCTGGCGGAGTATAGCCGCGCGGTCGAGCGTATCAATATCGAGCAGTCCATCAGCAGTAAATTGGCCAGCCTCAGCGCACTGGAGGAATATGTCTCCGGTGATCTCGCAGAAATCCGCAAAGCTAAGGATTATGAAGAAAGCAGTGAAGATCAGGCCATCGTCGACGCCAAAAAATCCGCCGCCAGGGCGTTGATTGGCGATACACGTCAGCGCTGGCAATCTCTGCTGGAGAAACTGGATATACTGGCTATGGAGCATCCGGAACTGCTGGATGCACACATGCTGTCCGCCGTGCATCCCAATGACACCCTGGCCGGCCTCCTACTACGCGGTGCCCTGCGCGTCAGTTACCGTGAGCACGTCGGCAAGCCGCTGGAGGCGCTGTTCGCTGGCGATGCATTTGCTGCCGTGCGGTCGCGTATCCGCGAGATCCATGCAGAAGTACGCCGTGCCCGTCTTTTTGTCGCCCTGCACATGCACGCCGGCGATGGCAATATCCACACTAACATCCCGGTGCTCTCCAGCGACTACGCCATGCTCCACGAGGCCGACAGGGTGGTGGACCGGATTATGGCTATCGCCCAGAAACTGGGTGGCGTCATCTCAGGCGAGCACGGCATCGGCATCACCAAGATGCGCTGGATGGAACCGGAAAAGATTGCTGCTTTCGCGGCTTATAAGGCCAAAGTGGACCCGGACAGCCTCTTCAATCCGGGCAAGCTGCTGGCGGGCTCCGGGCTGGAAACTGCCTATACGCCCTCTTTACAACTGGTGGAACAGGAAGCGCTGTTGCTGGAAGCCAGCGAACTGGGTGCCCTCAATCGTGAGATCAAGGACTGTCTGCGTTGCGGCAAATGCAAGCCGGTCTGCATGACCCATATCCCCCGCGCCAATCTGCTCTACTCGCCGCGCGACAAGATCCTTGCCACCGGCCTGCTCATCGAGGCCTTTCTCTATGAGGAGCAGACGCGGCGTGGCGTCTCTCAGCAACATTTTGCCGCCCTCAACGATGTGGCCGACCATTGCACCACCTGCCACAAGTGCGAGACGCCCTGCCCGGTGGATATTGACTTCGGCAAGGTCTCCATTCACATGCGTAACATACTCCGGGCGCGGGGTGAGAAATCCTTTAATCTCGGCACGCGCTTGGCCATGAGCTATCTCAATGCCACAGAGCCCGGCAAAGTCCACCTCTTACGGCGGGGCGTGCTGCAAAGCGCCTACAATGCGCAGGCCATCGCCCATAAAATCGTCAAACCACTGCTGCCCAAGGGGCCACCACCGGCCACCACCGGCAAGGCCCCGCTACGCGCCGAGGTCATCCACTTCCTGCGCAAACCGCTGCCTACGGACATGGGCGTGCAGACCATGCGCCAGCTTCTCGCCATTGTCGATGACAAGACCGTCCCCATCATCCGCGACAGCGCCAAAGTCACCGACGAGAGTGATGCGGTGTTCTATTTCCCCGGTTGCGGCAGTGAGCGGCTCTTCAGCCAGATTGGTCTGGCGACACTGGCCATGTTGCATCATGTCGGCGCGCAAACCGTATTGCCACCCGGCTACCTCTGCTGCGGCTATCCACAAACGGCGGGCGGTCATGAAGACAAGGGGCAGGAAATCTCCGTGCGCAATCAGGTGCTCTTTCATCGCGTAGCGAACACGCTGAACTACCTGGATATCAAGACCGTGATCCTGTCCTGCGGCACCTGCATGGATCAATTGCTGCAATACCAGTTCCAGCAGATCTTTCCCGGCTGCCGTCTGCTGGATATCCATGAGTACCTGATGGAAAAGGGCGTCGCTCTGGAAGGCGTAGAGGGTGTGCAGTATCTCTACCACGACCCCTGCCACAGCCCCATGAAAACCCACAAGCCCCAGGCCGTGGCGTCACAACTGCTCGGGCAACAGGTACTGGACTCTGCCCGCTGCTGTGGAGAGGCGGGTACCCTGGCCAGCAGCCGCCCGGATATTGCCACCCAGCTCCGTTTCCGTAAGGAAGAGGTACTCAAGGAAGGCATCCTGCAGCTCACCGGCAGCCTGCGTGCGGAGAATGGCAACGTCAAGCTGCTCACCAGTTGCCCCGCCTGTCAACAGGGCCTGGAGCGTTACCGCGAAGATACGGGTCTCGACACCGATTACATTGTCGTCGAACTGGCACGTAAAATCCTCGGCGCACAGTGGCAACGGGGTTTTATCGACGCCGCTCGCCAGGGGGGTATTGAGCGAGTCTTGCTCTGATGGCCACCAACCCGCCACCCCAGCGACTGGGCAAACCGGACCGTTCCATGCACCTGCTCTCGGCCACTTCCGGGGCGGCGGATATCGTCGCTTTCCTGAAGTTTCATATGGTGTTCACCTCGGCAATGACCGGCAACCTCGCCCTCTTCGGCATCGCCATCGGCCAGGGACATCTGCTTTCCGCGACCCACTCCCTCGCCGCGCTACTGGGATTCGTGA
>NZ_JBYCKR010000316.1:0-18105 GCF_057473505.1 Acidithiobacillus sp. TH-A35
GTCGAACAATGGTTGGGTAAAGATCTCGCCCAGCTTCCGAAAAGCGCATTCCACAACGACTTTCCCTATCAACAACTGCATGTGGGGAAATTCGGCATCGTAGGGCCGGTGGGCGCTTCGGCTACCATTAGCCTGCCGGGCTCGATAAACGCTGGCGTAACATTGGCTCCAGGAAATTATCTGCTGGAGATCACCTCGGTTAACAACCACGTTTGGAAGCAGTCCGTAACCTACCCGTAACTTTAATTAACCAGCTCATCAACCAGCTGGTTAATTTACTTACTTAAAAGAGGTTTTATATGGTAAAAACTGTCGTGGCTGTCTTGATGGTGTTGCCGTGGGTTGCCCATGCGGAATCCATCCAGCAGTTCCTCGAGGCAACTATCGTCACCGGAATCATTCGTTCCTATTATTTCAACAAACTGTACGGTGATTCGGCATTACCCGACAAATATGCCTATTCCCTGGGCGGCATGATCAAGGCCCAGACCGTGCCTCTCTATGGCGTCATTGCGGGGTGGCACTTTACACCGCCAACAGTCTTGGCACCAATGATGTCGACATGCCGGGATATACCCATATCGATGCTCTGCCGTGGGCGGAAAAGATAGCCTGAATGTGCTGGGGCAGGCCTATTTGCAATATCAGAATCCGTGGTTACGGATGCGGGTCGGTGATCAGTTGATTAACACCCCGTGGATGAATACATCGGATATCGTCATGATTTCCAGCACATTTCATGCGGTTACGGCGCAAGTCACACCCTATGCCGGACAATATGAAGGGCACCCTGGCTTTTGGCGTGAAGGCCCATTGGCAGTCTTTAAATTCTGCGGCCTGGTTTTATCAGTTCTATGCTGGTTATCACGGAATCTTCATTGGTGACCGGCTAATGTTGCAATATCTCTTTTCGTGATGGTCATGCGGCTGGCCGCTTATAGTTAAGAAATATAGAAGCAGAGTCGCTGCCCTATGGTTTCAGCGCTTCGGGGAGTTTACGCTTCGTCCCCTGACACTCACAGAAACTGACCGGAGAAGAACATGAAGCTCGATAGTCTTGACCATCTTGTGCTCACCGTGAAGAACATAGAGCGAGCATCGCTTTCTACGTAGAAGTGTTAGGGATGAAAGCGCTGACCTTCGGGCCGGGACGTAAAGCCTTGGCATTCGCCAGCCAGAAAATCAATCTGCATGCACAGGAGTGTGAATTTGCGCCTAAGGCGTTGCAACCTACGCCTGGTTCTGCAGATCTGTGTTTTACCACCGCCGTGCCGTTATCTGACGTGCTCGCCCATATGGCGTCCCACGGCGGAACGGTCATTGAAGGGCCGATACAACGTACCGGTGCTACCGGATATCTCCGTGATCCCGACGGGAATCTCATCGAGATAGCTAATCGCGTATCGACGACATGAATCTCGTCCATTCACATCACGCCGCGCCATCATCAGACACTCTGCCCGATAGCGCCATTCATCACGGCACGACCGTGTCCCGAAGGACGAATCTGGCCCTGTTCGCAGCGGGATTCGCCACGTTCAGTATGCTCTATTGCGTGCAACCACTGATGCCCGTGTTCAGCAAAGAGTATGGGGTCAGTGCGGCGGGTAGCGCACTGTCGCTGTCCCTGACGACGGGAGTGTTGGCGGTGGCCATGCTGTTTGCGGGCAATCTGTCGGATCGCTGGGGCAGGAAACCGGTCATGGTGTTTTCCCTGTTTTTGTCAGTGCTGCTGGTGCTGTGCACCGGATTTGTGCCGAACTGGTACGGGTTTTTTGCCTTGCGGGCTTTGCTGGGCCTGACCTTGAGCGGTTTGTCGGCGGTCGCCATGACCTATATCAATGAAGAAATGCATACGGAGTCTGTCGGACTGGGTATGGGGCTGTATATTAGTGGTAGTGCTGTGGGCGGCATGTCCGGGCGGCTGATTGCGGGTGTGCTGGCGAATTATTGGGGCTGGCGCGTGGGTATTGGCGCCATTGGCGTGACAGGCTTGTGTGCCAGCGTGATAGTCCTGCGTTTGTTGCCGGCATCTCGCCATTTTATACCGCGTGCCTTAAGCTGGCAGCGCAGCCTCGGCCATGTCTCCAAGATATTCAAAGACCCCGGATTACCTTGGCTATTTGCCGAGGGATTTTCTCTGATGGGCATGTTTGTGACGGTCTACAATTATCTGGGGTATCGCCTGATGGCGGCGCCCTATGATTTCGTTGCGCTCACTTGCGGATTTTTCGGGGGGCACTCTATCGCGAGCAGTTGGGTCGGACGGCGCACCCATATCGCCAAGGCGCGGGCCGCGTCACTCTATCTGTTTTTACTATATCGGCTCCGCTATTGTCGGAGCGAGTGGCGGCTTGCTCTATACAGCCTGGGGACAGAATGGAGTGGCCGTGTTGGTGGGCATCATGGCGCTCAGCGGTTTGACGATCGCGTGGAAATTGCGCGGGTTAGTGCCGTTAGAGGCCGCGAACTGGGTTCGGTTGCGTCCGGGTGGTTTTCAGCAGCCGTACCAGTTGCCCGACTAATGGCGAGTGTTCTGTGCGATGATAAACCACATGAATTTCTGACACTGCGGCAGAGGTGTCCAGTGGCATATAACGCACGTTTTCTACGCGAAAATGTTCACAGGAGGCTGGCAGTATGGACACCCCCAGCCCTGCGGCTACCAGTCCGATAATGGTCGATGCTTCATGGGCTTCCTGCACAATGTGCGGTGAAAATCCGGCATCATGGCAAAGCGCATAAATCTGCTCCTGAATTCCCGAGTGCGCCGATTGCGCGAAGAGGATAAAGGGTTCCCGGGCGAGTGTCGCCGTGGGCAATCCTGCGCCATCGGTTAGGCACTGGAGGACCGGGTGGTTCGCCGGTAATACCGCTACCAGCGGGTCGAGATAAAGGTGTCGCGATTCCAGCATATCCGGTAACCGGTGAATGCGAGCGCCATCCCCGGCCCGGTCAGGGCAACGCGCCGGTTACTGCGAATAAACAGGCGTGCACCGAGCATCTCTTCCAGAAGATGAATCTGCTGACTGAGAGGAGGCTGCGAGATACCGAGCCGTTCTGCCGCGCGGCTGAAGTGCAGTTCTTCGGCGACGGCGACGAAATAGCGTAGATGGCGTAATTCCATGTTCATGAAACCCTTTGGGGTCACCTCCGGCTGTATGCTGGAGGCAGGCAGTGCATAGTAACCGATAATTGCACCATCATCAGCCGTGCTCACAAAGACCTTAGTGCTACCGCCACGGTGGCTGCGCCAGCCATAGGTCGCTGCAACGCTCTATAGATGATACAGTTCTAGATGGATGATGTTTGGGCTGAGAGGTATTTTATCGCCTCGCCGAATTTCCGATTTAACGGCGTCTGGTCTCCATAAATAAGGGGCTGTTCATGATCAGGATCCCCGATGTGATGAAATTATCGCTACGACAGCGATTTTTTCGCTTCGTGGCCAAGGCGCAGGCGGTTTTGCATCTGAATGTGTGGTTTCCGCAGATACCGATGGCTATTGCTGTAGGGCTGCTGGGCGTGCTGGCCATACTGGATGCATTGCCCCATCTCACACAACTCTTCCCTGAATTGGCCGCTCTTGCACCTTCCACCAGTCTGACCCAGGCGCCGCTGTTGTCCGCTTTGGGTACAATACCGGAAGCGGCGGCCGGGGTTGTGCTGCTGCTGATGGCCTTCGGATTGCTGTTTCGCTCCCGCTTTTCCTGGGCCATTACGTTGGTGCTGGCGGCAGCGATGCTGGCCATATTGCTGCATCACTATGGTTTTGTGTGGAGTGGCGTCGTCATTTTTAATGCCGTGATACTAGTGGCATTGCTGCTGTTTCGGCGCCATTTTGCGCGTTCGAGTGTGGCCGCAGGTACCCTCTTTGCGGCGATTTCTATTTTACTCCTGATGAGCTATGCGGTACTGGGCAGTTACGTGTTGGGTGCAGGATTTTCGCCGTCTATCCAGAATCTGGTAAGTGCCTTGTATTTCGCCGTGGTTACCATGTCCACCGTGGGTTATGGGGATATTGTGCCGAAAAGCGAAGATGCCCGACTTTTTGTTATCTCCATCATCATCCTGGGTATCACCGTTTTCGCAACTTCTATTTCTGCGGTCGTTGTACCGTTGGTAAATGGCCGGATGCAGCGCCTGCTGATGGGAGAAAAAAAACGTAGTCACCGTAATCATTATCTGATTATTGGTGATAATGCGTTGGCACAGAACACCTATCGCGCGTTGCGCGCCCGCCATTTGCCGGCACTGGTGCTGGTTCCCGTGATGCCAGAGCATGGATGGATGGCTGAGGAAGATCTCATGATTGGTGATGCTACAGATCTGGATATTTTGCGTAAGGCGGGGGCTGAGTGCGCGCTGGGTGTTCTCGCATTGCGGGTCATAGACAGCGAAAACGCCTTTATCATTCTTGCGGCTAAAGAGTTGGCTGTTCCCGGAAAAACCGTGGCGGCGGTTCAGAATAGTAAAAATCTGGAACGTCTGCGACAGATTGGTGCCGACCTTATTATCTCCCCGGAGGTCTTGGGCGGCGAATTGCTGGCGCTGACGCTCAGTGGTGAAGAACTGGCAGGAGATACCATTATCAGTAAACTATTTACCGCTAAGGCGGAAGGAGTTGAGGCTTGAGTACTTTAATGGTGATAGGCATCGTGGTGTTGACTCTGATAGGGCTGGGCATTGCGGCGGTGTTTTTGCACGTGGTGGTATGGTTATTAGGTGCCATACTTGGTTTGTTTATCTATTTTATCCCCAGCATTATTGCCGCAGCACGTCACCACGAACATTTTCTGTGGGTACTGGTCCTGAATATTGTATTGGGCTGGTCGGGCATTGCCTGGATCATCCTGATTGTCTGGGCTATTCTCGGCGAGCGGAGGGAGCCACCCTTGCGCAAATTGGGCGCGGATGTCTTCAACCCTCCTGCTCGCTGACCACAAAGGTGCCGAGGCGCAGGCGTTGCAAACTGGCCGCATAGTCTTCCGGGGCGGCGGTGGGGGCCATCGGACCGATCTTGATTTTATATAACCCGCCCGCGGTCGTGGAGGATACTGGTACCATGTGCGCGGTGCTGATCCCGAAATCTTGCAGTTTCCTGCGCTCGCGGACAGCGGTCTGCAACTGCATGGGGCTTGCCGTTTCCAGATAGATTTGCCCGGACCGCGGTGTCTGCCGCCACTGCCGTAAGGTGTGGGCGGCCTCCCGAGGCGGCGGAACAGGGACGGGAGGGGCCTTCTGGACGGCGGCAGGTATGGCGCGGACCGGGCTGTTGGAAAAAGCGTCGTTTACCACGGCCGTCAGGTTGGCGCTGGCAGTGGAGGGAGGTGTATAGGCGGGTACCGGTATCGCCGTCGGCGTGTGCAAGACCGGTACGGGTGCCATCCTAGGCACGATACGTTGGGCCACCGGTAGCACTTGGGGAAGCGGTGTGCTGGGGCTTGGGCTGCTGGGAATCACCTGAATATGCACCGGCGTTGTGCCCTGGTTGAGCATGCCCAACTGGCTGGCGGCACCATAAGACATATCCATGATGCGACCACTCACGAAGGGACCGCGATCATCGACCAGCACCACAACGCTGCGTCCGTTCTTCAGATTCGTGACGCGCACGCAGGAGGGCAGCGGCAGCGTTCGACTCGCGGCCGTCATTTGCCGGGCGTGGAAGGCGGTACCCATGGCGGTCACGTTGCTTGAGGATTGCTGGTCGTACCAGGAGGCAATACCATTCTCTGAAAAGCCTGTATCACCATGCATGGGATGATACCACTCTCCATTGATTTCATAAGGTTGATTGTAGGCTGCATTGAGGTCGGGGGCTGGCGCGTGGCAATCCTGCCCGGTGGAATAAGCAGAACCCACCATCGCCGAACCGTAGCCACCACCTGACGTGCCGGCCATGTGGCTGGGCATACTCGCGCAGCCCGCAAGTGCCGCTGCGGCGGCGAAGCCGAAAGCCCCCAGCCTGTAACCCCGAAGATGGTATCGTACGCGCATGCTGATGCACGGCCTCCGTCTGGAAATACATTTGCATTCTAGGTCATAGTCTCCAGAAAGTTCAAGTAAGGCTGAGGGTTGGCTGTTTATTCTCAAGCAGTAAACGAGAAATATCGGCAAGCGGGGTGCGCTGCCGGAACTTCTGCTGCCATAGGCCACCTCAGCTCTGTCGAAGTTCCATCAGAGCTTCCTTTGTCCTGCAATGTGGTCCGTGCCTTGCCGTCCGGACGTGCCCGCTGGTTGGTCGCTGTCACCCCAGCGCTCCTGTATACGTTGCAGCGGGGCACGGGAACCTCATGGCGGACTTTTGGACCGGCGTCATGCGTCAGCTTATCGGGGGTAGCAGGTATATCCTGGCGGACAGGCAGGTGGTTGCTGGTATTGAGGCGCCGTCGGCGTACACACGTAGCCGGGCGGGCATGGTACGCCGCCCTGTGGTGCTGCATAGTAACCGGGCTGTGGTGCCGGCGCCTGCTGTTGGCTCCTGGAGATGCCATAGCCCGCAAGTCCGCCTAACCCGGCGCCAATGGCGGCGCCTGCCAGCGGCGAGCCGGTTTGATTTCCGATGACCGCGCCAGCGACGGCACCGAGCAGAGAGCCTCCCGCCGTATTGGCCGTAGTGCTATTGCTGGCGTAGGGATTATTCGCGCAGCCCGCTAACGCAAGGGGTAATGTTGCAATCATCAACCAGCGTGCCGTCTTCATGGTCACTATCTCCTCGTAATAGTACTTAGGTGCTTATTATGGTGCCAAGTTCCACAAGGATACTAGTGTAGTCAACCAGGCACAGTCCTGCCGATCGCAATGGCGGTTCCGGGAGAGGTCTCCTATCCGTTCATTATCTTGTTTGAGGCGTTGCCGGATGAATCCTCTCCGCCGCCTTTTGCAGTATAGTATGAAGCGAAGGTCCACTCCCCGGACCGACCCCGTATTTCGCTATGGAGAATGCTATGACCTTATCCTCACGCCTCGCGGCAGCCTCTGTGGTGCTGGCTCTTGGGTTGAGTGGCTGTACAGCCAGTTGGGCCCCACAAGTTAATCCTGTACCTTACTACACCTATTATCCCGCATCGCTCAGCGTGGTCACTGCCGCGGCTGAGAGGGCCTTGCCTCAGGCGGGTATGCAGTTTACCGGGTCCAAGCAGATCAGTCCCGATACTGTCGAAGTGCATGGATATGATTCGGAGGGTAACGCCATTCTGATTACCCTGCAGAACAAGGGCGCTGCTGTTACCAAATTTTCGGCACGCATTGGCCTTTATGGGCACCTCCGTGAGGTGGAAGAGATTGAGCACTGGATGGGACAGTATGTGGGACAGGCTATGGCGCAGCCCTGAGCAGGCTGTGGTCATCGTCAGCGCCTGATTTTGTGCAGCAATTCGGAACTGCAGTACGCGGTCAGTTGTTGCACGGGTAATCTATTGACCTGCCTGGATTGTTTGAGAGTCGGCATGGTTTGCTTTACAGTGCTGGCACAAGTTTAAAGATTAGGCTCATGACCGATCGGACCGTTGAAAAAAAAATCATTATTGCCGGGCATGTCGCTTCTGGAAAAACAACAGCCTTGCGCACATTGCTTGGCGAAAAGTTGCTCTCTACCGACGCAGCCTACTCAGAATCGAGATCGCTAGAAAGCAAAAGAACCACCACAGTAGCAATGGATTACGGAGTGATCCGATGTCCGAGAATCCCTGTCAAACTTCATCTTTATGCCATTCCCGGACAAGAACGTTTTCAGTTTATGTGGGAAATTCTGGGCAAAAACGCGGATGGTTTGATTGTGCTTATAGATGCCGCGAGGCCTCGACCTATTGACGCCATTCATCTCTATCTGGACAAGATTCTACCTTTTTTGAATAGCACGTTGGTCGTTGTGGCCTTGAACAAACTGGATCCAGAACAGAGGGCTTCGTTGCGCTTGCCGCCCTATCTGCGGCACGGCGACTTGCGGTTGCGGTTGACCACGACCGATGTGCGTGATACGGAGGAAGTCATGGCCTTGCTACGTTTGCTGGCTGCAGAAATGATCGAGGCAGAGCGGCGCTGAGGCGTTAGCACAGCTGTTCTAGCCACGGGCGGTAGATCGCCATGGCCTTGTCCAGCAACTCTTCACATTTGTGCTCCAGATGCTCGTGAATGTTCCTGCGGCGTTGCACACCCGCACCGGTTTGTTGCAAGTCATCCGCCATGGTTTCCGTCCAGGCTTGCACCGTGGCGGGGGTGACCTCCGGGTGGCCTTGAAGCGCCAGACAGTGCTTGCCAATGGCAAAGGCCTGCTGGGCACAAAGGTCGCTGGAAAGCAGCGGCACTGCACCGGACGGCAGAAAAAAGGTCTCGCCATGCCAGTGAAAGAGCGTAAACGAGTCGGGGAGACCTGCTAACCAGGCGCTGCTCATTGCTTCTGGGGTCTTGGTGACTGGCCACCAGCCGATTTCCGGGCCATCTGGGTTAGGGATTACCTGGCCACCCATCGCTTGGGCAATCAGTTGCCCGCCGAGGCAGTGTCCCAGGACGGGGAGTTCCTCGCCAACTGCCCGGCGAATAATTTGTTGCTCGTTGAGCAGCCACGGGTACCGGTCCGTATCATGGACGCTCATGGGTCCGCCCATGATGATCAAGGCGCCATAGTCGGCCAAGTCATCGGGAACCGGTACGCCCAGATCAAGGCGATGCACCTCCGTTCGATGCCCCTGTGCCACAAGAATATTGTGCAGGCTACCCAGCCCTTCTTCCGGATGGTGCTGTAAAACGAGAATCTTCGTCATGATGCAGGCTGTTCCGCAGTGGTGTTTTGTAGCCAGTATGTGGCAAAACTTGATGCTGGCATAGGTCTGGCGATGCCATATCCCTGTCCTCGGTCCGCCTGCATCTGGCGCAGGAGGTCGGCGCTCTCCATGTTCTCAATGCCTTCGGCGGTGACGGTTACACCCAGCGCATGGGCCATCTGGATCATGGCCTGAATCATCCGTTGGTGACGTTGACTCCCGGCCATGGGGATGACGAAGCTGTGGTCGATTTTGATTTGGTTGCAGCCAAGTTCGAGCAGGTATTGCAGTGCGGCGGGCCCGGTTCCAAAGTCGTCGAGGGCGAAGCGCACGCCAAGTCTCTGGCAGTCACTGATCAGTCTGGCGGTTTTGGCAATATCGCGCAGGGCGATGCGTTCAACCAGTTCCAGACAGATGCGCTCTGCAGACAGTGTGGGGCAGTCCGCCAGCGCGCGGCGTAAGTCGTCGCAGAGACGATGGTTTTCTACCTGGCGAGCAGCGAGGTTGATCTGGATGTCAAGGACCATGCCCTGCCTGGCCCAGACTTCGCCATGTTGGCAGGCGTTATGGATAACCCACGCTCCAATGCGCAGCATGACCGTAGAGTTCTCCGCGACATCCAGAAAGCTGGCGGGCAGGAGCAGGCCGCGTTCAGGGTGCTGCCAGCGGATCAATGCTTCGGCCGCAACGCAAAGGCCGCTTTGCATGTCGATGATGGGTTGCCAGTAGAGGACGAACTCCTGTTTTGCCAGTGCACGCTCCAGTTCACCGCGCAGGTGTTGGGCGGAGCGCCGACGTTCATCATCCTCGTGATCATAATAGGTCCAGCAATTTCCACCGGCCGCCTTGGCGCGATAGACCGCCTGATCTGCGTGGTGGATAAGCTCAACGGGATCGGCCTTATCATGGGGATAGGTGGTGACGCCGGCGCTGGCGGTTATACCAACCTGCTGATCATCCACCCCCATGCGAATATTGAGCGCCAGCAGAATGCGTTGGAGTATATCTTCCAGATCACGCGGGCTGTGCAGTTTTTCCAGCAACAGTATGAACTCGTCACCGGCCAGGCGGACGATGGTATCGCTGGCACGCAGCACGTCATGCAGGCGGGTCACAATTTCCCGCAGCAGACGATCCCCCGCGCTGTGCCCCAGGCTGTCATTCACTTCCTTAAAGCCATCAATATCCAATAAAACAATGGCGAGGATGCGTTGATCACGCTGCGCGCGGGCACAGGCCATGTTTAGGCGTTCTTCGAGCTGGTAGCGATTGGGTACACCGGTGAGGGTATCCCGAGTGGCAATCTGTTCCAGGTGCAGCTCAATACCCATCCGGTACCAGGCGGCACCCAGCATATCGGCCAATAGTTGTGCCAGGTGCAAAGTGCTTTCAGCGAGCTTTGCGGGCGCCGGGCGGAACCAGGCAACGGCCAGGACGCCACTGGCACCCTTGGGGCCGTGGACGGGGAGGGCGAGGCTTGCCTGTAAACCAGTAGCTACATACTCGGGCATGGCGTGGGCGCTGTTTGGATAATCCGGCACATAAATGGCGCGGTCCGTCCGTAGTGCGGCACCGCTGTTGCCGCGGTCGTCGGAAAAAATGTGCTTCGACAGGTCTGAATAGCTCGTGGGTAGGCCATGAAAAAACAGGTAACGCAGGTTATGATCTTCGTGGACGATGAAGGCCGCGCCATCGGCCTCCATCAGGTCTGCGGCTAGCGCCGCCGTTTCCTCGAAAAATGTACTGAATTCGTAGACGCGCACCAGATGTTGTAATCGGTTCAGAACAGAATCGGGAATCATCTTAAGTCCTCTGCGGTTCTACAACAGCAGGGTGAGGATGGGTGTTTCACAGGCTAGATCACCACCGGACCATTGCCTCTGGCGAAGTCTGCAACCGGATGGGGCGGACTTCGCCAACCAAGCTGTCACCAATCTAATCCGTACCAGCGGGCGGGTAGTGAGTCGCTGGCCCGACCGTATCGGGACCATCCCATGCGGGTTTATTCGGCACCAGATTCTCAATGGGCGCACCCATGACCCCCGGAATGGGGTCCTCTTTATGTATGGCATAGTCACCGATCTCTAAATCAGCGTCACTCATGCGCAGTGGGATGAACACGCCTAACAGCTTCAGAATAACGAATGTCATAACGGCGTTATATACCACGATTACCACGAGAGCGATTAATTGATGCCAGAGTTGCGCGAATCCACCACCATAGAGTAACCCATCTACGGATATGTCCGGTGTTTTGCCTGCTCCGTAGTATAGGACCATGCGCGGATCACCGAGAATACCCACCATCAATCCACCTACGGCACCGGCAACGGCGTGGGTGTGTAATACACCAAGCGTATCGTCAACCTTACTCAGCCATGTTTTTGGTCCTATCTTGTTCATGGTAATCCAGGGAATCATACCGGCGGTTACGCCAAGAATCAGTGCACCCCAACCATTCAGGAAACCTGCAGCCGGTGTGATAGCGACCAATCCGCATATCATACCATTGATGGCCCCCACCATAGATGCTCTGCCGAGAAACGCCATGTCCATGAATAGCCATGTCAGTAATGCTGCCGCCGTGGCGAGATTGGTATTGATCACGGCAGCGGCCATATCCTGATTGGCGAAGTAAGGATCACCGCCGTTAAATCCATTCCAGCCAAGCCACAATAGACCGGCTCCCGCCATGGCCATAATGAGGTTATTCGGAGGGAAATCAACCCGGTCTGCAAAAAGTCGCGGTCCAATCACCGCCGCCGCTATGAATCCTGAAATACCCGCAGCGACGTGAATGACGTAACCTCCGGAGTAATCAACGGCTCCGAGTTGCGCTAACCAGCCACCACCCCAGAGCATGAAGGCACCCACTGAATAAACGAGTGCAGACCATATTGGTACAAAAATAATCCATGCTTTGAAGTTCATTCGTCCAAGAACGCCGCCGGCAAGCAGAATGGGGGTAATGGCAGCGAATACAAATTGAAAGTAAATCAATGCGGATTGTGGAAAGGCAAAGGCAGGCATGATGCCATTCAATAGTGGAATATTGGCTTGGCCGATGCTGTCGATGGCGGACATAACGGGGCGAGGCCAACCAAATAGTCCAGAAAGTATTCCGGGGCCGAGATGCACGGGGTTGCCGAAGGCGATGCTAAAGCCACAGAGCATCCACGTAATCAGAACGGCAGCAAAAGCGTAAAAGACCATCATCGCGGAATTGAGCGCCCATTTCTTCTTGACGATACCACCATAAAGAATGGCTAACCCCGGAACGCTCTGTAACCCCACGAGTGTGGCTGCAGTTATCTGCCACGCAGTATCGCCAGGGCTCAAATACGATGGGTGTTCTAGATACATGATTGTTCTCCACTAAGCTCTGGTAGTATCTGGTAAAAATTCAAGTGTTATGACTGTAAAAATTTGTCATTAAATGTTACCCGCTTCCCACATACTTTTTGTACACTTCGGTCAACATGTTTATTTCTTCGGATGCCGGCTCACGCCAGCCACGAATGCCAAGCCCACTGAGTATCTCCTGGCCTTTTATTTCATCTTGCAGAGAAATGAAGAGATCTATGATCGCCGTGGCATCTGATCTCCGGTGTGAAGACAAGCATAATGCATGATAAGCAAAGTCCGTTTGACTCTCATCCATGACTTTCAGTTGATCTTGAGTGATGGATGAAAGTCCGTAAAAGGTTTGTCGTGGCAAAATGGCAATATCGCCCATGTTTCGTAGTAGCATCTGCACGGACTTGATATCATTACCGACAAATAAGTAGTTGGCATTGTCCGATGAGTAGCCTGATTCATCCATGAGCAGTCTACCTAGCAAGTAGGCGTAGCTGTCCATTCTGTCGGTAATGACTTTGGGGCGAGAGAACTGAGTGAATGTCGTTCTTTCGTCATTTTTTCGGCGAATCACGACGGCTTCTTCGGGGTTTGCGCAGGGTACAAGTAATGGTGAAAAACCCATCTGAATGAGTTCGCATACAGCAAACGGTGAGGCAAACACTATGTCCGCGGAGTCTGAAGGGGCCGTGTTAGTTTGTTCCAGCGCGCCGAAATGGGGCTCTAGTCGTATAGAGTGTCCCCATTTTTTTTGAAGATGGGTGTTGAGAAAATACCACCCTTCTAATTGAGCGCGTTCCTGCAGGCTCACGGAAAATCGCCAATGATCGTTCCGCGATGGAGGTTGGGGTGACGGACGGTTTTGCATGGACGAAGTGGTTGTTAATGTTACATGAGCAGCCTCGGGTGCTGCTGCATGATTTGTCGCAGGCGGGCTGGAGGTGCTCGGCTGATTTGTCAGGTATTGATTCAACCCGGTCATTTTAAACAGCATCGCCGTCATGCGATTCATCCCCTCGACCGCGATGGGTAGTCTGTTACCGTGAAGTTGTTTCAAGATGTTGAGGAGGATGGCTAAACCCATAGAGTTAACGCGTGAAACTTCAGTGAAATCCAGAATAGCTGGCTTGTTGATGGCAAGCAGGGGGTCCATGTGTGCTTTGGCGGCAGCGTCAATGACGCCGCGCAGGCGGTAGATGGCCGGATCATCGGCTGAGCTTTGAGTGATGATTTCAAAGGTAGTCATGATTTACCTCGCAAATGTCACTGTGATAAAGAAATTGGAATGCGGGATAGTGGTCTTCGTGCGGTGGATGATCCAGGTCGAAGAATAATGTCGCGCGCGTTTCGCGCCCAGGAAAAACGCGAATTTGCATATAGTCAGAAAAACGCCACAACAAATATAATCCACCGCCTCCCTGATTGGCGATGAGTCCATGACCTTGAATGTGTGCGCCCAGGCGTTGTAATAATGTTGAGGGTGTTAATGTGCCCCAGTTGTCTCTCATCTGAATGGCGAGAATGTTATTTCGACGACCCATATACAGACTGATATGTTCATCTTCGTTAAGTATGCGATCTACGCTTTTTGAATAAATGGCTTGTCCCCGGGCATCTCGTGGTGCGGCATAAAGTGCATTTTCGAGGAGCTCATCGGCGACGAGTGTGCAGACGTCGATCCAGTCATCGCGCACGTCAGTCTCCGCCAGCCAGGACGCCAAGGACGAAATAACCCCCACTTTATCTGTCGAAGTGGTGATAGGTAATTGCAGAGGGGTATCAATATGGAGATATAGTGATAGCTCGTTGTCGATTTCCTTGTGGGCATTAAGGAGGTTATCCCAGCCCATTTCTTGCAGGAATGGGTTTCCTGGAATTAGTATCCGACGTATTCCATCCTGACTCATCCGTGGAAGCAGGTTTTGCCATTCATGTTCGGCAAATAGTACGATATGTTGGCGTGAAAGGCGCGGAGAAATGGTCTTATTAGCGTAGTAATCCTGAGATATTCTGATGATTTCCAGGGGTTGTTCTGAACGCCATTCAGAAACTGCAGGATAACGCTCGTTATGGTGCACAACGATGATACTTAAATCGTCATCAAAAGTATCTCGTTCACAGAACGCAATCAGTCTGGCGATTAGTGCGTCACGCAATTGGTTATCACCTAATGTAGAAAATTCTTCGAGTGCTTGTTCCAATCGCTCATAGCCAAATGGCGTTCCATCCGGTGCATTTTCTTCAATCCATCCATCACTGATGAGGATCAGTCGGCTTCCTAATGGCATATCAAATTCGCTTGTGAAGATATCGAGATCCAATTCCTGGCCTAGTGGAAGTCCACCGATTTCAAGCATCTCCCACTGCCCATCCGGTTTTTGGAGATAGGGAAATTGCTGCCCCGCATTAGCGATGTACAGAATGCCGTGGTGAAAATCTACTGCCGCACAAATCATGGTCATTAGACGCAATCCCTGTGCGGTATTAAGAATGGCATTGTTGAGCTGTCTAAGCACTTGATCTGGGCGCCCAATGCCATCCGCATGCAATTGGTTGATAACGGTTTTTGCGACAGCCACGATGCTCCCGGCCGCGAGCCCGTGTCCGCTCACATCCCCGAGTACCAGCACGGATGTTTCTTTGGTGGTATAGCAATCCAGATAGTCACCGCCTACTTCCGAGCTGGTGATGCTGGCGGCGATACCGGACAGGCCTGGCAGCGTGATCTGCTCTGGGCCGAGAAAAGCTGTGTGTAATTCGGCAGCTTGTTGGGCCTCGTCTTGTAGACGATCGCTCAATGACTGCGCCTTGAGCAGGGCAATTTGTTGTGCATGTTCGGCGGCTGCCCGCTCCGTGACGTCCACGCCCATGGCAACCCGCAGGAGTTCCTCGCCGGTAACATCGCGTACCGGCGTCACAGTCCACGCCATGATCAGTTGGTCACCCGCGGAATTGAGTATCGGGAGCTCCTGAATCTGCTCCGGATTGCCCGCGTCTAGCAGCGCTAGTATGCTTGCATGATCTTGTGGAAGAAATAAACGATTCAGTAAAGGGTGGCCGACTATTTGTGTGCGAGGCCATTGCAAAAGTGTTTGGAAATAATGATTCACGAGAACGACGTTACCATCTGCGTCGATCACCATGATGATTACCCGTGAAGTATTAATGACGTCCTCATTGAATTCACCGGCACGGGCGAGGGCAAGCGCGCGCTCCCTGCTTTGTTTGCCGATGGGCTGCAGAATACCGAACCAAACATATATCAGTGATAAAAAAATGAGCGCCCCACCTCCTGATAAGAACCACTGAGCATAGCTGAAGTACTGTTTTTCGATTTCTTGATAATGGTGTGCTGCTGCTTTCAGTTGTTCACGTATTAGTGGAATATTTTCATTGTTACCATGTAATAGATTCGATAAGGCAGTGTTTAATGGCTGATTATATGCCATTTTTTTTTCAAAACGTGATATATACTGGCCGCTACTGTTGGTTCTTGAGTTTGCTGTCTGGTTGGCAAATTCTTGAAGATCTTGTGTTGCTGAACTTTGGCCCTGCTGAATTTTGGTAAGCGCTCCCAGGTAGTGCTCATACTGGTGAAATGAGGTTGCAGATCGCGCGTGGAAGGCTAATGACTCCCACGTGCCGATCCCAATCATTATGAGTAAAAATGCAGGAATCGATAGTGCGATGAAGTATCTGCTGCGTACATCTTCTACCGCTTCTATGTTGGTTCGGTAGAATGCACCAACAGGAACACGTTCAGAGAGCTTTACGTTTTCCATATGATCCTCAGTAAAACGAGACGCTTGTTGTCGGACTTTGGACAGGTCTTCTCTGGGGTATAAAAGTCATCAAAATATGCCATTATGCATTAACTTATGGCGTGTCCTTCTCCCGATAAGGCGGCCCTGTTAGGCCGATTGTCTGGCCTTGTAATGTTATTTAGAACAATTCGACAAGGTGTCAATGTGCGAAAAAAATAATATCCGTGTATTTGCTGTCAATTATTTTTCTGTTTATTGCTTGACCGATAGAAAATGGTATGCGTTAAAATATTTATAGTTTATTAAGTGAATAATTAGGAGAAAAAACACGGCGGGTAACCGCCGTGTTTAAGGATGTCGAAGTGTTAGTGAAGTTCAGTCACCAGCCACCGGCCGGCGTTCGCCTTCGCCGTAGAAAGCGTAGGCTTCTTCGCCGTGGATCGCATCATCGCCGATCATCAGTTCTTCTTCAGACATGCGCAGGGGTACGATCAAGCTGATGAGCTTGAGCAGAATGTACGTCACTACGATATTCAGCACGATGATGAACGCTGCACCGATGAGTTGTAGCCAAACCTGATGCCAGTTCCCCTCGATAGCGCCGCCCGGGGTGCTTAGGGCGAAAGCTGCACAACCCGCCTTGGTCGCCAGTAAACCGGTCATGACACCACCGAGTACACCCGCCACCGCATGGGTATGAAAGACACCCAGGGTGTCATCCACCTTGCGGAAGAGCGCGGTTTTGCCGAGCAGGTTCATACTGAGCCAGGGGATAATGCCTGAGGCGATGCCAATGGCGATCGCACCGTAACCATCGACTACGCCGGCGGCCGGGGTGATAGCCACCAGCCCGGTGATCATGCCCTGTACAGCACCGATGACGGATGGTTTCTTGAAGTAGAAGATATCCATGATGGTCCACATAATGACGCTGACCGCTGTGGCGATGTTGGTGTTCAGAACCGCGGCACCCGCATCACGACTCGCAGCATAAGGATCACCACCGTTGAAGCCGTTCCAGCCGAGCCAGAGAATACCGGCACCGACCAGCATCAGCAGTACGTTGTTGGGCTGAAAGTTTTCCCGGTCACGCGCCAGACGGGGGCCAATGACCGCCGCACCGACAAAGCCCGCGATACCGGCAGAGAGATGGATGACATAACCACCGGAATAGTCGATGACTCCGAGGGTCGAGAGGAAGCCGCCACCCCAGAGGCTGAAAGCACCGATCGTATAAGAAAAGGTCAGCCAGAGCGGCACGAAAATCATCCAGGCCTTGAAGCTCATGCGCCCGAGGAATGCGCCGGCCATGATTACCAAGGTAATGGCAGCAAAAACGAACTGAAAGTACACCATGGTGGACATGGGAAAGGCGGCGCTGGTGTTGGAGGCCGGAATCAGTGCCTGCTTGAGTTCATCCTGCATGCTGATGATAGGATGTGGTGTGCCGACGAAAGGGAACCATTGATTACCGAAGCCCATGTTATAAGCCCAGAGAACCCAGGCAATCAAAACGGCAGCGAAGGCGTAAAAAGCCATAAAAGCGGAGTTGACAGCCCACTTCTTCTTAACGATGCCCGCGTACAGGACGACGAGCCCGGGAACACTTTGCAAGCCAACGACAGTTGCTGCGGTAAGCTGCCACGCATTGTCGCCGGTATTAAGCCAAGCTACTGACATGAAGAAATTCCTCCCTATAAGGATTTCGGAGCGGTTGTAAAACGGTTATAAGTGATTACAGCGCATCATTACCGGATTCGCCGGTGCGGATACGGATGGCCTCCAGGACTTCGGAGACAAAGATTTTACCGTCACCAATCTTGCCGGTGCGGGCGCCCTTTTCGATGGCCTCAACGGCCTGGTCGACGGCGTCATCGCTGATTACCGCCTCGATTTTTACCTTGGGGAGAAAATCCACCACGTATTCAGCGCCGCGGTAGAGTTCAGTATGACCTTTCTGGCGCCCGAAGCCTTTGACTTCGGTAACCGTCAGGCCCTGGATCCCGACAGCTGACAATGCCTCACGGACATCATCGAGCTTGAAGGGTTTGACAATGGCAGTAATCAGTTTCATGACGACACCTCTTGCACAGGGTTGGAACATCCCGGGGACAAAGCCCCCGGGGGTTAGAACATGAAGCCGGTTTCGAGCATGCCACGGAGTTGGGTCTGGGCAAGGCCGTTGGTGCCCGAGAAACCCGTATTGCTTGGCATGGTAG
>NZ_JBYCKR010000317.1:0-5956 GCF_057473505.1 Acidithiobacillus sp. TH-A35
CTGGAATACAAGGGTATTCCATTTTATATCCTGCCGCTGGATGAAGCGACGGTCTACAATGAACTGCTGGACTTGTTCGGACTGGAACGCAACGACCTCAAAAAGCTCGACACGGCGGGCAAAATCAATCGTATCGCCGAGAGTGCCTTGCAATACAGTGCCGTATTCCCCGAGATCAGCTATGCGGACTGCCTAGCGGGCATGGGTCCGGTACGTGATCCCGGTGAAAACCGGCCCGTATAAGCGCTTTTGCCACTGTTTTAGCGAAAACCCGGATACCCAGCGGTCTCCGGGTTTTTGACATTCCGGCCCTGCCCCGAGATGTTCGTTTTCTTGCAAAACCATCCTGGGAGATGTAGAGAAACCAACAAAATGCCCTAATGACACCTCAACATCCGTTGTTAATCATCACAATAACAATAAGTTGATAACAAATCCCAAAACTGGCCCAAGTCTTGCAAGGAAGCACACAGGAACCCCTGTCGCGTAAGGAGTATGTCATGCTGATATTGACGGAAAAAGCCATTGATGTCGTAAAGAATCTGCTTGCCGAGAATCCTGAAGCGAGCGGATTACGGGTTGCGGTGACCGGAGGCGGTTGCTCCGGTTATCAATATGGAATGGGATTGGAGGCCGAAGCAGGCGCCGAGGACACCGTGGTGGCGATAGAGGGCGTGCCAGTTTACGTGGACAATGCCAGCGCCACACTGCTCAGCGGGGTCGTCATTGACTACGTGGACGAACTCAGCGGCAGCGGCTTCCGTTTCGAAAACCCCAATGCTACGGGGACCTGCGGTTGCGGGTCATCATTCACCACGGGAGACGAAGCCTCCGCTTCCTCAGCCTCCTCCTGCGGACATCGGAGCTGACGCCATGTGGGATTATACCGATAAAGTCAAAGATTTATTTTTCAACCCCAAGAATACCGGGGTCCTCGAAGAGGCCAATGCGGTCGGCGAGGTCGGTTCCATCAGTTGCGGGGATGCCCTGCGCCTGATGCTCAAGGTAGACCCGGATACGGATGTCATTCTGGATGCCCGCTTCCAGACTTTTGGCTGCGGCTCCGCCATCGCCTCGTCATCGGCGTTGACTGAACTGATCAAGGGCAAGACGCTGGATGAAGCGCTCAAAATCACCAATCAGGACATCGCTGAGTTTTTGGGCGGGCTTCCTCCGGAGAAAATGCATTGTTCCGTTATGGGTGCCGAGGCCCTGCACGCCGCCATCGCCAATTACCGCGGCGAAGAATGGGCAGATGATCACGAAGAAGGCGCGCTGGTATGTAAATGCTTCGCCATTGACTCGGCGCTGATTGAGAAAGTGGCCAGAGAAAACCATTTGTCGACGGTCGAAGAGATCACTTTCTATACCAAGGCGGGCGGCGGCTGCCAGAGCTGCCATGAGCAGATCGAAGATATCCTCGCGGCAGTAAACGGCAGCGCGCCGCTACCGGTGGTGGCAGCGAAACCCGCCGCCAAAGCCGCCCCGGCGCCCATGACCATGGTGCAGAAAATCCAGAAAATATCCGCCGTGATTGATGAAATGCGCCCGCAATTCCAGATGGATGGCGGCAATATCGAACTGGTCGATGTGGATGGTGATACGGTCATGGTGGCCATGAGCGGCTCGTGCATGAACTGCCAGTCTTCCGGGATCACCATTTCCGGCATCCAGGAACGCCTGATGCTGACTTTGGGCCGTCCCGTACGGGTAGTTCCGGCCAGCATGCCGCAAGCCGTGGGGGTATAGCCATGAGCAGCGCCTATATGGACAACAATGCCACCACCCGGGTAGATCCCCGGGTGCTGGAGACCATTCTTCCCTACTTCAGCGAATATTACGGCAACCCCTCCTCCATGCACAGCTTCGGCGGCGATGTGGGCAAACGTCTGGAAGAAGCGCGCGCCTCCGTACAGGCGCTGCTGGGGGTAGAACACGACTCGGAAATCATTTTTACCTCCTGCGGTACGGAGTCCGATAACACCGCCATCCTCTCGGCCCTAGCCATACAACCCAGCCGCCGGGAAATCATCACCAGCGTGGTGGAACACCCCGCCATTCTGTCTCTCTGTGATCATCTCGAACGTCATGAAGGCTATAAAGTCCACTACATTCCCGTGGACCGGCTTGGGCGCATCTCCATGGAGGCGTATGCCGCGGCGCTCAGCGAGCAGGTGGCCGTCGTCTCCATGATGTATGCCAACAATGAGACGGGAACGATCTTCCCCGTCGAAACCATGGCACGGATGGCCAAGGAGAAAGGCGCACTCTTTCATACGGACGCCGTGCAGGCGGTGGGCAAAATTGCCCTGAACATGCAGGAGTCGGCCATCGACATGCTCTCCCTCTCCGGGCATAAGCTGCATGCCCCGAAGGGCATCGGTGCGCTCTATGTGCGCCGGGGCACCCGCTACCGACCCATGCTGCGCGGTGGTCACCAGGAACGCGGGCGCCGGGCCGGAACAGAAAATACCACGGGCATTATCGCCCTGGGCCTGGCGGCAGACATGGCCCTGGAGCACATGAAGTATGAAAACACCGTGGTGCGCGCTTTAAGGGATCGTCTGGAGGCCGGGATACTGGCACAGGTGCCCTATGCTTTCGCCAACGGCGATCCGGAACACCGCCTGCCCAATACGGCCAGCATCTCTTTTGAATACATCGAGGGCGAGGCCATTCTTATGCTCCTGAGCCGGGTCGGCATCGCCGCCTCCTCGGGTTCCGCCTGTACCTCCGGGTCGCTGGAGCCGTCCCATGTGCTGCGCGCCATGGACATTCCCTATACGGCGGCGCACGGCACCATCCGTTTCTCTCTCTCCCGGGAGACCACGGAAGCAGAAGTGGACTGGGTGATTGCGCAGACACCGCCCATCATCGAGCAATTGCGGCGTCTGTCCCCCTACTGGGGGGCCAACGGCCCCATTCTCACTGACAACGCTTTTGCACCTGTGTATGCATGAAATCAGCCCGATCTCCAAAAGCTTCTCGGTAATCCACGACACCACCCTGCGCGATGGCGAACAGACCGCAGGGGTGGCTTTCCGCCCCGAGGAAAAACTGGCTATCGCCGAGAGTCTGGCCAATGCCGGGATTCCGGAGTTGGAGATCGGCATCCCCGCCATGGGGAGCGAAGAGGAGGAAACCATCCGGGGCATTGCCCAGATGGGCCTCCCCGCCCGCCTGGTGGTCTGGTGCCGGATGCACGATACGGATCTCGCTGCGGCAAAGCGTTGTGCTGTGGATATGGTCAACGCCTCGGTGCCGGTTTCAGATATCCAGATTCGCAGCAAGATGGGCAAAGATCGTCAGTGGGTCTTGCAGCAGGTGGATCGCCGGGTGAAGCAGGTGCTGGACAGCGGCATGGACGCGGCTGTGGGCGGCGAAGATGCCTCCCGGACGCCGCTGGACTTTATCCTGCGGGTCATGGAGGTCGCACAACGAGCGGGGGCGCGCCGCTTTCGCTATGCCGACACCCTGGGCATTCTGGAGCCCTTTAATACCGCCCATATCATGCGGCGCTTAAGGGCGGCCACGGACATGGAAATTGAAATCCATGCCCACAACGATCTGGGTCTGGCCACTGCCAACTCCATCGCGGCCCTGCGTTTTGGTGCCACCCATGTGAACACGACAGTGAACGGTCTCGGCGAACGCGCCGGTAACGCCGCGCTGGAGGAAGTGGTCATGTGTCTGCATCATTTGCACGGCTTCGAGACCGGCATTGAAGTGCGCCAGTTCAAGGCAATTTCGCAATTGGTGGCATTGGCTTCCGCGCGACCGGTGCCCGCCGGAAAAAGCATCGTCGGCGATGCCATTTTCAGCCACGAGTCGGGCATTCATGTCGATGGACTGATCAAAAACCCCCGCAATTACCAGAGCTTCGACCCGGAGGAACTGGGGCGCCAGCATAACATGGTGCTGGGCAAGCACTCCGGTACCAAGGCCATCATGCGCGCCTACGCTGAACTGGGCAGCGCCATCACCGAATTACAAGCACAAAGCATCCTCAAACAGATTCGCGTCTATGTGCTTCAGCACAAGGCACCACCGCCCGTAGAGGACCTGCATCGCTTTCTTCTGGAGAGCGTGGAGTCCCCGCACGCTCATTCCTGAATGGAGGACACGCCCGTGGCTGCTACCCTGCTCGACAAAGAACAACCCCGCAAGTCCGGTCTGTGGCGCAACCTGCGCGACGATATTCACTGTGTTTTCGAACGCGATCCGGCTGCCCGTAGTACGTTGGAAATCCTCACTACCTACCCTGGGGTACACGCGTTGCTGGCACATCGACTCGCCCATCGCTGGTGGCGGGGCGGTTGGCGGTATCCGGCGCGCGTGCTCAGCGCGATGGCGCGCTTCTCGACCGGCATCGATATCCATCCGGGGGCACAGATCGGGCGCCGATTCTTCATTGATCACGGCATGGGCGTGGTGATTGGCGAAACGGCTGAGATTGGTGATGATTGCACCCTGTACCATGGGGTGACGCTGGGGGGCACGAGCTGGAATCCGGGCAAGCGTCACCCGACATTACAGGATCGAGTCATGGTGGGTGCGGGTGCGAAGATCCTCGGGCCCGTCACTATCGGTCATGACAGTCAGGTGGGTGCCAATGCGGTGGTCATTAACGATGTGGCACCGGGTATGACGGTCGTGGGCATCCCCGGCCGCGTCGTGCTGCCTGCGGAACGCCGCCGCATCAACGCCCACGGTATTGATCTGGATCACCATCTCATGCCGGACCCGGTGGGCAAGGCCATTCAGTGCCTGATGGAACGGATTTCCCAACTGGAATTGCAGGCCCAGTCCAGCGGGCGTGCTGTGCAACTGACGGAAAAAGACTGCAATAACTGTCCGGATTCCGATCCCAACCTGTGTGGGCCAAACAGCAGCCCAGCAGCTTTAGCTCCCCTCCCCTCTGACGAATTCCAAGGATGACACCATGAGTGATCTACGTAAAACACTGGCGAGTTTGTCCTCCGCTGAGGATTTCCTGAAGTTTCTGAACATCGACTATGATGAGACGGTAGTCCATATTAATCGTCTCCATATCCTCAAACGTTTTCATGACTACCTGAAAAGAGAGGGGAATACGGACGCCCTGAATGATCAGGCGCTGCAAGCGCTTTATGTGAAATTACTCAGCCAGTCGTATCAGGATTTTGTGGTATCTGACGCAGTCTCCGAAAAGGTGTTCAAAGTCTTTCATCAGGCCATGGGTGTCAGTCACGTCTCTCTGGAAAAGGTGGCGGTCAGCGCGCCGAAAGCACGTTGACAGGTGGTTGCCGCGCCAGAATAAAATGCCACGACCAAGGCTGACTAACGGAACGGCGCACATCATGGCGACAAGCGATAACAGCGAAGCGGTGCAAGTGGTGATGGCCTACCATGAACGGTCCAAGCATCACCTGAATCGCTATGCCGCCGGGCCGGAAGCGCTGGACTGGGATACACAACCCAACCCCTTCCGCGAGTTCACCGGAAGCCCGCAGCGCATCTTACCGTTGCTGACGGACGAAACTGCCGTCACCTTCACCGGGCTGCCCGCCGCCACGCCCCAACCCTTCACTCTCCAGGCGGTCGCTCAGTTTTTGGAGATTTCCCTCGGGCTGGCGGCATGGAAGGAATACGGCCCGGATCGCTGGGCGTTGCGCTGCAACCCGTCCAGCGGCAACCTGCATCCCACCGAGGCCTATCTTCTCGCCTTCGGGGTGCATGGCATCAGTGATGGACTCTACCACTATTTGAGTCGGGATCATTTGTTAGAACAACGCTGGTATCCCGATACCGGACAGCACGGCTCAGGGGTGTATATCGCGCTGACTTCCATAGCGTGGCGCGAAGCGTGGAAATATGGCGAACGGGCACTGCGTTATTGCCAACTGGATATTGGCCATGCGCTGGGTGCCCTGCGCTACGCTGCGGGTACCCTGGGTTGGCACCTTCGCCTGCGCGG
>NZ_JBYCKR010000318.1:0-1927 GCF_057473505.1 Acidithiobacillus sp. TH-A35
AGATAATCATCCCGCTGCTGGCCTGCGGGACAAGTGCCATCGGGGTAGCGATAAACGAGACTATCTAAAGAAAACTGACAACGCTCTGCCACCCGCAGGGTTTCGGCCAGCAGCTCTGGGGGGTAAAGTTCTGCCAGTACGGGGCGCGGGCGCAGGTGACGCTCACCATTGCGGGCCAGTGCCCAGCCCAGATCTGCCAGCGGACGCCGCAGGCGGATGGCAGTGAGCACATCCTGCAAAAAACGACGGCTGCGCCGGTCCATGTGGACATCCCCGCAAGCCAGACAGGGAATATCCAGCGCCCTGCCCTGCTCCAGCGCCTCCCGAAGTTGCGCCGTATCGTCGCCGCTACGCAATAGTTCGACGCCGAGCCAGACATTTCCAGCGCCAAGATAATCCCTTACGGCGATGGTGCCGGCAGTATCAAAGCGCAGGCCTTGCGGACCGGGGAGAATGATGGCCAGACAACCCGCAAGTCCTTGCAAGTCCGCCAGCAGGGCCTGATACCTGCCTTTTTCCGCCCGTCCCCGGACGCGGGTGATGAAGCGGGATAGCGCGGCGTAACCGTCACCATCCCGCACCAGCAAGACGATGCGCGGGCCATCGGCCAGGGCGATTTCACTGCCCAGTATCAACGGAAAACCGATACTGCAGGCATGGCTATGGGCCCGCGCCGCACTGCTCAGGGAGCATTCCTCGGTAATGGCGAGGGCGCGATATTCCAAAGCTTGGGCGCGGTCCAGCAGGTCTTCCACGGTGCTGGCGCCCCGCAAAAAACTCAGTGCGCTCAGACAGTGGAGTTCGGCATACTCAGGCAAAGTAGCCATGCACATAGAAACGCGCCTGACGCCGGTCCCGATAGACCCAGCACTGGACCCCGGCAGGATGCCGCCAGCGGAAGTAATCCCGGCTCTGATCCCGGCCATCCCACCAGCCGCCTTCAATGCGCTCCACCTGCGCGGGCAGATGTAACGATGGTGCAGTGAGTGACCGTGCCTGCGCCAGCAACCAGAGGGGACGAGCGGGGTTGGCCTCCCCCTGCCCCGCTCCCGGCGGCACCCTCTGCCAAGCATAATCCGGGCGATGATCCGCGACTCCGGCGATGGCATGCACCGCGACAGCACCCAGACGCTGGCGTAGTTGCTCCACCAACTGCCAGCACGCCTCCTCTGCGCCATCCTGCCACCAGGCTACCTGTCGCCCCGACCAGTGTTGCGGCGCCAGTGCCTGCAAGCGCAGGGTATGCACAGCAAAATCCAGGGGCTGTTGTTGCAGCCGCCATTGCCAGAGCGTCAACAGCATCTCCACATCCGTGGCGGGATCGCGCACTTCCAGCGTGGAGGACCATTGCCGTCCCCGGCCCTGCAACTGCAGCAGCCAGGAGCGGCTGGCCTGCGCCTGCGTTCTGAGCAGGAGATGAATATCCTGCAAAGCGCGGTGCAGGGCGAAGCGCAGACCCTCCCAGTGGCTGATTTCACTGTGCAGGGGGATAGAAGCTTCCAGATCCGCCGGGAAGGACAGTGCGGAACGCGGATCACTTACCCTGCCGCTCAGACGATCCAGCACACGCAAAGGTTCGGGACCAAAGCGTCTGGCCAAGTCCGCGCGGTCCAGGGCCTGAAGTTGGGCGCAATGGCGAACACCCAAGGCCAGCAGGGCCGCACGGGTGGTGGCGGCGCAAGGCAGCAGAGTTATGGGGATTTGTGGCCAGAGCAGCGCCCAGTCGACGGCCCCCGGGCAAAAGCTGGAGCCCGGACCGGCTCCTTGCCATTGCGCCAGCAAGGCGGCACCCAGGGGTGTCGGAGCCACCCCGGCACTAACACTCAGCCGCGTCGCAACAGCCCATGCCGCCACGTCCTCCAATAGTGCCCTGCCCTGCTGCAAGCGGGTGTTACCGGTGATCTCCACCGCCAGTGTGGGTGAAATT
>NZ_JBYCKR010000319.1:0-4766 GCF_057473505.1 Acidithiobacillus sp. TH-A35
ATCATTTCCGGCAGCATCATGGATATTTACCAGAACAATGCCTTCATCATGGTCAAGGATGCCAACTACGCCAAGCTGGGCAGCCCAAAAATAGGCACCAGCTTTGAGATCAATGATCATCGCGCGGTTGTCGTGGCCCTGGCCCACACCCCGGTGCCCGGCCTGTTCGGCTTGCCGACCCTCTATACCACCTATAACCGCGCCACCCAGGACCTGCCCTCCACCCGCTATCTGATTTCCTACATCCTGGTGCAGCCGAAAAGCACCCAGAATATCGCCGCCATCGAGCAGCAGGTAAAGCAACTGGGCTATCTGGCCTTGACCGATCAGCAATTCATCACCCGTAACGACCGGTTCTATGAATTTCAGACCGGGATGGGCACCAACATCCTGATCATGACCCTGATCAGCTTTCTCGTCGGCCTGTCCATCGCTGGAGAAACCTTTTACATGTTCGTCCTGGACAATCTGGAGCACTTCGGCGCCCTCAAGGCCATTGGCGCCAAAAGCGGCGAGCTGATTCAGATGATCGTGTTTCAGTCGCTGGTCGTGGGCTTTCTGGGTTTTGGCTTCGGCGTGCTCCTGTCCTCCACCATGATCGCCATTGCCAAGCTGAAGATCGCCAACTACGCCGCCATGGTCACCTACGAGAACCTGTTTCTGGCCCTCATCATGGTCCTGATCATATCCGCCTTTTCGAGCTATATCGGCATTCGAAAAGTCATCCGCATCGACCCCTTTGACGTGTTCCGGGGTTAGCGTGATCCTGACTGCGACGAAGATCTCGAAGTCCTTTGGCGAAGTGACGAACCAGACCTACGCGCTGCGCGAGGTCAGCTTCGCAGTGGACTTCGGCGAGATGCTCTATATCGTCGGTCCCTCCGGCTCCGGCAAAACCACGCTGTTGAGCATCATCTCCGGCATCTTGCGCCCCGATGACGGCGACGTGGTGGTCAAAGACGTGGATATCTGGAAGCTGGGCAGTGATGCCCTGGCCGGCTTTCGTCTGCAGACCATCGGTTTCGTTTTTCAGGACTACCATCTCTTTCCTCGCCTGACCACCCTGGAAAATGTGGCCATTCCCCTGATTCTCCGGCGTGAGCCCTGGGACAAGAGTCTAACGGAGGCGCGCAAAACGTTGCAGGTCGTCGGTCTGGCAGAAAAAGAAAACTTGCCGCCCTACAAACTGAGCGGCGGCGAGCAACAGCGGGTCGCCATCGCCCGCGCCATCGTTGCCCAACCGGACCTGCTGATTTTCGATGAGCCTACCGCTTCCCTGGATGGGGACACCGGCAGGAAAATCGTCGCCTTCGTCAAGGAGCATATTTTGAATGCGCAGCGTGCGATTATCATCGTGACCCACGACAGCAGAATTTACGAATATGCGACGCGGATCATTCGCATGGAAGATGGCAGGATTGTCCCCGGAACCGGAGCGGACCATGAGAAATAAGATACTTTTCGGGCTGGCCATCGTCGGGATCCTCATCGGCCTGGTCAGCGCCTACATATATAGCCGGCAAACGCCGCCGCAACCCCCTCTGGCCACCAACTACAACCCTTACGTCAACGGAATATTCGCCAACGGCATCATCGAGAGTTATGCGGCCAATGGCGAAAACATCAACATCTACCCTCAGGTGTCCGGAAGGGTGACCGGCATCTTCGTCCAGGAGGGGCAGACGGTGGCGAAGGGGACACCGCTCTTCGCCATCGATGACTCCGTGCAAAAGGAAGTGGTGGCCCAGAACAAGGCCCAGGCCCAGGCCGCCCTTGCCCTGTTGCAGGAATTAAAAGCGGAGCCCCGCAAAGAAACCCTGACCATTGCCAAAAAACAAGTCGAATATGCCCGAGCCAGCCTGAAATACCAGCAGGCACAACTGGAAATCACCAAAAAGGAAATGGCCATCAATCCCCAGACGGTGAGCAAACTTGCCCTGGAAAATGTGCAAAACTCTGTCCTGATTGCCGAAAACAACCTCAAAGTAACGCAGGCGCAGTATGCGCTGACCCAGGCGGGCGCCTGGAGTTACGACATCAAAAATCAACAAGCTATCTATCATGCGGCGCGAAAGACCTACGCGTCCAGTAATGCCTTGTTACAGCAATATATTGTGCGGGCGCCGGTCACCGGCGATATCCTCCGTATCAGCACCGCCATCGGCAGTTACGCATCCCCCCAAGGCGTCTACGGCACTTATACACAGGGGATGGATCCGGTCGTGGTGATGGGCAAGAAGACCGCCTACCTGCAGGTCCGCGCCTATTTGGATGAGATATTGGTTCCAAGATTACCTGCGCCTGCAGATATGACCGCGAAAATGTTCATTCGAGGTCTCAACAATGTCAGCGTACCGTTGCAGTTTGTGCGGATACAACCCTATGTGGTGCCGAAGATCGAACTGTCCAACCAAAGGACGGAAAAGGTGGACGTAAGGGTGCTGCCAATTCTCTTCAAATTTAAGATTCCGGAACACATAAACCTGTTTCCCGGCGAACTGGTGGACGTATATATGGGCAAGAAGTCATAATCCTAAAAATCAATTTCCCGGGACTGCCAACACATGGCGTTTCAAATTTGCAAGAAATGCCTAGTCATTGATCAGCCGCGTTATTTTATCCTGACCGCCCAGTCTGCCGTGGGAGCGCAGCCAATTCGCAAAGGTCCCAGGGTCGACGAGGATGACCCTTGGGACATCCAGCGAGATCCCTGCTGATCCGAAGCCACAAGGGGATTTGCGGTAGGGCAGAGGCATGGGGCTGCCCTCCTGGCCACAGCCAGGTGGCTGCTGATAGGGCTATCGTTGGATCTTCGGCGGTACGGAAATCCCTTACAGGATGCTGGTGGGTGGTATCCATTCCCATTGATCGCCCTGCGCCTGACGCCACCGGTGCTGCTGTTCATGACGGGTGCGCAAGCTCTACCGCCCGAACAGGCGCCGCGGCGCCCTGCTATACAGAAACTCGCGAGCCGCTTTGGACATTTCCATCTTTGGGCAAACGCCGCTCCCGATCAACTTGCCGCCGTGGTTGATGCACAGGCATACCATGCTTAGGTCGCTATTATTTTCTCTTCTTTGCGCCCAACCTCAGCAGGGCACTACGCCAAGCGTCGGTAAAACCATCTCTTCACCCCTTCCACCGCCATCAGGTACACGACGACCATGGCCATAAGTATCGCGAAGAAATCCAACGGCAGTGCCACAAATCCCAGCGTGGTGCCTATCGGGGTCAAAGGCAGTAGGGCTGCTACGGCAACCACGGCTAATGAGGTTCCCGCCAGCAAAGGGTGTGGACGGCTGGTCAAGGGATTAAAGCGGGTACGAATGACGAATATTACCAGAACCTGGGTGGCGATGGATTCGATGAACCAGCCGGTGTGGAACATCTCCTCGCCAGCATGGAAAACATGCAACATGACATAAAAAGTGAGGAAGTCGAAGAGCGAACTGATCGGGCCGATCACCATCATGAAGTTGCGAATGAAGGCCATATCCCACTCGTGAGGATGTGATAAATAGCTCTCGTCCACGTTGTCCAGCGGGATCGCAACCTCCGAGAGGTCGTAAAGGAAGTTGTTGAGCAAGATCTGTACTGGCAGCATGGGCAAAAAGGGGATGATCAGGGTGGCACCGGCCATACTGAACATGTTCCCAAAATTGGAGCTGGTACCCATCATGATATACTTCAGCACATTACCGAAGGTACGCCGCCCTTCTCGAATGCCTTCATACAATACATCGAGGTCGCGTTCGAGCAGGATCATGTCCGCCGCATCCTTGGCTACGTCCACCGCGCCGTCCACGGAGATCCCCACATCTGCGGAATGGAGCGAGGGAGCGTCGTTGATGCCGTCGCCAAGAAAGCCCACGACGTGGTTGCGTGCTTTGAGGGCCAGGATGACGCGGTTTTTCTGCGCAGGAGTAACACGGCAAAATAGGTTCGCTTCTTCCACCACCGCTTGCAGGGCGAAGTCGTCCATCTTCTGGATCTCGGCGCCGGTCAGGACCCTGCTCACTGGCAGGCCGATCTGCGCGCAGACGTGTCGGGTGACCAGATCATTGTCACCGGTAACAATCTTCACCGTTACACCGCTTTGGGTCAAATCGCGAACCGCACGCGCGGCTGTTTCCTTTGGGGGATCCAGGAAAGCGGCGAAGCCGGCAAATACCAACTCGGTTTCATCGCTCACCACGGCGTGGGGATGGTCAAGCGGCACACTTCGCCAAGCGATACCCAGCACCCGAAAGCCTTTCTGTCCCAACTCGTCGCACAATGCCCCTGCCCGATCCCGTGTTGGTGTGTCGAATGGCGTTTGGACCCCCTCCACCTCATACGCCACGGCAAGTCGAAGTATGTCCTCGGGAGCGCCCTTCACTACCAAAAGTCGGCTATCGTTTTTTTCCACCAGCACGGAGACCCGCCGCCGCTCGAAGTCGAAGGGTACTTCATCAATTTTTCGCCAGGCGCTGACGTTGATTTCCTGATGGGCGAGAATGGCGTCGTCCAGAGGGCTTTTCAGCCCGGTCTCGAAATGACTGTTGAGATAAGCTAATTCCAGCACCCTCTCGCTCTCACGCCCCAAGGGATCCACATGGCGCTCGAGCCGGATATGCGCTTCGGTGAGCGTTCCCGTCTTGTCCGTGCAGAGCACGTCCATCGATCCCAGATTTTGCACCGACGCCAGGCGTTTCACGATCACCTTTTTCCTGGCCATCCGGATGGCGCCGCGCGCGAGGGTAACCGAAACGATCATCGGTAGGAGT
>NZ_JBYCKR010000320.1:0-2141 GCF_057473505.1 Acidithiobacillus sp. TH-A35
GCGGCAACGATGAAGAGCGCCACCTCTTTCGCCTCAACATCGGCGCGCACCTTGCCGGCGGCCTGCCCCTCGGCCAGGGCGGTGGCCATGACCGCGACCCAGCGGTCGAGAATCTGCTGCAGGCCGCAGCGGAACGCCTCATCGAGGGGGCTCATTTCCTGAATGAGATTGTTGAGGGGGCAGCCGTACCGGATGACTGATTCGTCGGCGGTATTGATTTTTTCTTCGAGAATACGCTGGAGGCTGACCAAAGGGTCATCGTGCTCGGCAAAAGGGGCAAACCAGCGTATTGCAAGCTGTGGTGCAATCACTTCTTCGACCACGGCCAGCCCCAGTTCGCGTTTGGTGCCGAAGTGGTGGTAAAGCGCACCTTTGCTTACCGAGGTGTTGGCAAGAATGCGTTCCAGGCTGGCTGCCTGAAAGCCGGACTCCAGAATCTCGGTGTAGGCGGCACTCAGCAGATCGCTACGCGTCTGTTCCGGATTACGGGTTTTTCGTATGGCTTGTATCATCATGGAGTTAGAAGATACCGACCAAGCGGTATCTTGTCAAGAAATTTGTATGGGCATCCCCGACGGCTGCGGCAGGTGCGGATGAGACCCTGCGCAGCCTGGATGCGGCGGCGCGTGCCTGAGCGGAGGAACGCTCAGAGATAGCGCAGCGACAGATCCAGGCTGCGCAGATGGCGGGTGAGGCTACCGACGGAAATGAAATCCACGCCGGTGGCTGCCACCTCGGCGATATTGTGCGGGCCCATATTTCCTGAAGCCTCCAGGGGCAGACGCCCGGCGACCCGCTGCACGGCATGGCGCAAATCCTCCAGGGAGAAATTGTCGAGGAGGATCATGTCGGCACCTGCACTCAGCGCTTCTTCCAACTGACTCAGATTTTCTACTTCAATTTCTATGCGGGTTAGCGCCGGGGCGATTTGCCATGCCGCCGTCAGCGCTGCGGTGATGCCCCCGCAGGCGGCGATATGGTTTTCCTTGATGAGGATGCCGTCGTAAAGACCCAGCCGGTGATTATGACCGCCGCCGACGCGTACCGCATATTTCTGGGCCTGACGCAGGCCGGGGATGGTCTTGCGGGTATCCAGGAGCCGCGTTTTATGGCCGCTCAGGGCGTTGGCACAGACGCGAACCTGGGTCGCGGTGCCGGAGAGGGTCTGCAGAAAATTCAGCGCCGTGCGCTCTCCGGAAAGTACAGCGCGCGCGGGGCCTTCCAGGGTGCAGAAGACTTGATCGGGGGCAACAGTTACACCCTCGGCGACTTGCCAGTTGATCTGGATTGCTGGCGAGAGGGCGGCAAACGTGGCCTCGGCATACGCCTGTCCGCAGAGAACCCCCTTTTCACGACTGATGATACGGGCACTGAGACGATTGGCGGCAGGGATGAGTGCCGCCGTCAGGTCGCCGCTGCCCATATCTTCGGAAAGGGCGTGTTGTACGGTGCGCGATAAATCAGCAGGAATCATGCGGAAACCTCGTTGCGGCCGACCCAGAAGAGCCAGGTCAGACCGATAATGGCGGCGATCAGGGAGGCGAGGAGAATGCCCAGCTTGGCTTCTTCTTGCAGATTATGGTCAGTGAAGGCCAGTTGGCTGATAAATAAGGACATGGTGAAGCCGACTCCGCCCAGCCAGGCGGCGCCGAGCAGGTGCCGCCATTGTACGCCGTGGGGCAGGCGCGCAATTTTGAGGCGTACCGCGATCCAGCTACTGAGACTGATTCCGATAAATTTGCCCAACACCAGACCCAGACAGGTGCCGAGGGTGACCGTACTCAACAGCATTCCGGTGGACACCTGCGCAAAGTTGATGCCCGCGTTGGCCAAGGCAAAAATGGGGATAACGCCGAAGGTGACCCAGGGTTGAACCGCATGTTCGAGGCGCTGTTGGGGTGCGAGGGCGGCGGCGCTGCTGTGTTGCACGCTCTGGATGATGCCGGCGAGCTGGTCGTTCACCAGAGGGTCAAGACGCCTGCTATGGATGATGATATCCCGCAGATTTTGCCCGCGGGCATTCAGGGTGTCGGCCAGCTCGTCGGGCCGGATGCGACCGCGTGCCGGTATGGTGAAAGCCAGCAGTATCCCGGCGACCGTGGCATGCACCCCCGACAGCATGACGAAATACCAAAAGGGCA
>NZ_JBYCKR010000321.1:0-5097 GCF_057473505.1 Acidithiobacillus sp. TH-A35
TATGATTCCGCTGCTCTAACCAGCTGAGCTAAAGCGCCGTGAGGCGCAAATTAAAGCCCTAACCGGTGCGCCTGTCAAGGGTGGCACCGTGGCAATCCGCGCTCATTTATCGTCAGCGCAGCAACCGGCGACTGAGCAGGCGCCACGCAAACCCGTAAGCGACCAGGGTGTAGAGCAGCAGCACGCCCGTGTGGTACAGCACCTCATGGGGCGGGTGCCCGGTCAGCAGTGGTCGCAGCAGCGCCACCGCATGGGTCAGCGGCAGCACCTCTGCAATGTCCTGAGCGAAGGGCGGCAACGAATGGAGGGGGTAGAAAACGCCGCAAAAGAGAAACATCGGCGTCACCGCCAGAGTGAAATAATACATGAAGAAATCATAACTGCGCGCCAGTGCCGTCATGACCAGCGCCAGTGCGCCAAAGCTCAGCCCCGCCAGCAGAATGATGGGCAACGCCAGGATTACCCAGGGGCCCTGTATGGCGCCAAAAAAGCTGGCGACGATGATGATGGCCACGGCGCTGATCAAGCCTTTCACTGCGCACCAGGCCACCTCACCGGCCAGGATGTCGCTGACGCGCAGGGGCGTGGCCAGCATGGCCGCGTAGGTGTGCTGGGCGCTCATCCGGGTAAAGGCCGAGTACAGGCCCTCGAAGCTGGCGGTGTTCATCACGCTGCTGGCGACGATGCCGGAGGCGATGAAGGTGATGTAGGGCATTCCGTCCATCTGTCCGACGAAGTGCCCCAGGCCGTAACCCAGCGCCAGCAGGTAAAGAAGTGGGTCGCCGAAGTTGCCGAGTAGGCTCGGCACCAGCAGTTTGCGCCAGACGCCGAAGTTGCGCTGCAGGACGGCCAGCGCCCCGGCCCCCGGCAAGGCGTCGCGTATCGGCATTATTCGGTTTCCTCCCGCAGATCGCGTCCCGTCAGGCGCAGGAATACATCCTCCAGGCTGGCGGGGCGCTGTATCCAGCGATAGGCCGGATCCTCCGCGAAGTGCGCCAGCAGCGGACTCAGATCCGTCCCGTAGCAGATCAGGGTATCGCCGACGCGCTCGCTGGTACTCACCCACTGACGATGCAGATCCTGCGGATCCGGCAGTTCACCGTCCACCCGGCGCAATTCGACGACGCCCCCGGGGATATGGGTGGTGATTAGGCCGCGCGGACTGTCTTCCGCCAGAATCCGGCCATGGTCGATGATCCCGACCCGGTCTGCCAGACGCTCCGCTTCGTCCATATAGTGTGTGGTCAGCAACAGGGTGGTGCCCTGCCGCCGTAGTTCGCGCAGACGCTGCCAGATGAGATGACGGGCCTGGGGGTCGAGTCCGGTGGTGGGCTCGTCCAGCAGCAGCAATTTTGGGGCGTTGATCAGGGCGCGGGCGATGGTCAGGCGGCGTTGCATGCCGCCGGACAAAGAGTGGATCGGTTGCGCGGCATAGCCGCTGAGGGCCATAAACTCCAGCAACTCGGCACTGCGCTGGCGGATCAGCGCTTTCGGCAGGCCGAAGTAACGGCCGTAGGTCCAGAGGTTTTCCTGCACGGTAAAATCGGGGTCCAGGTTATCCGTTTGGGGCACCACCCCCATGTCTGCCCGCGCCGCACGCCCCATTTCTGCAAGCGCTCGACCACCGATGTGAATCTCTCCGCCATCGGTTGGCGTCAGCCCCTGGATTGCCCGCACCGTGGTGCTCTTGCCCGCCCCATTGGGACCGACCAGGGCGAAGCACTCCCCGGCGGCAACGGCGAAGTCTACCCCGCGCAGCACCTCGCGCCCGCCATAACGCTTATGCAGCGCCCGCAGTTCAAGAAAAGCTGGATTCACGACAGGGGCCGCTGACTCCCATCTCGCTTACTTCTTCACTGAGGGATTCCAACAGTGCTGCTTGCAAAGCGTTCAACTGACCATGAAAGAAGTGGTCTGCGGGAAGCAAAATTTTCCTGGGCTGAACGGGCAGGGTATCAACCCAATTTTCTACGCTCACGGCGGGTACCAGTTCGTCCAGTTCGCCTTGAATCAGGGTCCACGGACAGGAAGGTGCTGGCAGTACAGTGAAATCAAAGAGATTAACGGGCGGGGCGACGGTCAGCAGACGGCTGATGCGCGGATGACGGTGCACGCTGCGATAGGCCACATAGGCTCCGAAGGAAAATCCGGCCAGCCAGATATCGAAGCCGTGACGGCGCTCCTGCACCCAGTCGAGCACAGCCAGGCAATCCTCGGTTTCGCCACGACCATCGTCATAGACGCCGCCGCTCTCGCCGACTCCGCGAAAATTGAAACGTAGCGAGGGGATACCCAATTGGTTGCAGGTCCTGCTCAGATAATGCACAACCTTGTTGTGGAGTGTGCCGCCATAAAGGGGGTGCGGATGGAGAATGACCGCCACCGCGCCGCGCGTCTCTTTGTCGGGGCAATCGGTAATGCCTTCCAGCGGACCCGCCGGACCCGGAATGATAACGCGCTGGCCTACACATTCCAGGCTGGCCAGTTCGCCGCCATCATAGAGGTGACTCCGGTCGATAGGCAGCATCAGATCCGCAGCCTTTCGACAGGCAGACCGTCACGCAGGTGGGATTCGACAATTTCGCGCACATCATCAGCATCTACATAGGTGTACCAGACGCCGTCAGGATAAACCACGGCCACTGGCCCTTCACTACACCGCCCCAGGCAACCGCAACGGTTCACCCGAACCTGTTTTTCGCCATGAATACCGAGGGTTTTGGCGTGCTTCCTGGCCACATGAAACATCTCTTCGGCGAGGCCGCTGTTATTGCAGGCCTGCTCGCCATTGTCGCGATGGTTCAGGCAAAGAAACATATGCCGTTGATAAAAAGCACCTTCCATAAGCGTTGACCCTCTCTTCATACAGGGACATCATACCTGAATTAGCCCTTACTGACAGCGTGTGGAGATGCCATGCTCAGCGATCAAGTCATCGCCAATATCGATAATGCCTTGCGTACCCTGACCGGACAGCAGATTGGCAGTGATCGACCGTATCCGGCCAGGGACATTCCCGACGTACTCCTGCGTCCCTGGGAACGACAGCGGGCCGGACGCATGATGCGGGTCAACCATGCGGGTGAGATCATGGCGCAGGCCCTTTATACGGGGCAGGCGACTGGCACGGATGACCCTGCCCTGCGTGAGCAACTGCAGCAGGCCCGCACCGAGGAGGAAGATCACCTGCGCTGGTGTGAAGCCCGCCTGCGGGAACTCAACAGTCGCCCAAGCCTGCTCGCCCCGCTCTGGTACAGCGCCGGCTGGGGCATGGGTTTTCTGGCCGCCCGTCGCGGTCGGGCCAGTAATCTCGGCCTTGTCGTTGCGGTGGAAAATCAGGTGGAAGAACATCTCAACAGCCATCTGCATGAACTCCCCGCCGATGATGAGCGCAGCCGCGCCATTGTGGCGCAGATGCGGGACGACGAAGTCGGGCACGCCGAAAAAGCGGAAGCGCTGGGTGCAGAAAAACTGCCCATGCCAGTACGTATGGCTATGGGAATTTTTTCAAAAGTCCTGACCCAGGGAGCGCTCTGGATATAATCGCTTAGGAGAGATTTCTGCCGGATACCGGGATCGGACGCATCTTCAATTCCGTACCACCTGGCAAGTGAATGCGATAGCGCCCGGCACGTACGGCCTCCGCCATGCTGCCAATGGTCTGCCTGCCGAGCAGGCCGACCACCTCGGCCTTGAGTGGCTTCCACTGAGTATGCACAGGGCAAGCGGTTTCATCGGCGCAAGTCTTGAGGCCCAGTACGCAGCCCTGACCAAAGGGCTGGCCTTCTACGACCTCGACTATGTCGAGGATGTTCATCTGCTCCGCGCCGGGACGCAGGACAAAACCGCCGCCGCGACCCTTGAAGGAGTCGAGCACCCCGCGCTTCGCCAGATCTTGCAGAATTTTCGCCAGATACTGGGCGGGAACGCGCAGATAATCGGATATGTCCCGACTCAGCACCGGCTCCCGAGGCGGCAGTGCGGCGAGATAGATCAGGGCCTGTAAGGCATATTCGCTGGTTTTACTCAGTAGCATAACGGCATCCTCAGCATTCTTCTCGAATCTCATAGTCATGGGTGACCACTGCGGTTTTGCCCAGCATGATGCTGGCCGAGCAATATTTTTCTGCGGACAGGCCGATGGCGTGGGCTACCCGTTTGGGATCCAGCGCTTTGCCGGATATCATAAAATGCAGATGGATCTCGGTGAATACTTTAGGGTCTTGATCCGCGCGCCGGGCACTTATTTCCACGACACAGTCGCGGACGTCTTGCCGGGACTTCTGGAGGATCATCACCACATCAATACTGGAGCAGCCGCCCAGACCCATCAACAGGAGTTCCATGGGGCGCGGCCCGAGATTGCGCCCGCCAATCTCGACGGAACCGTCCATGACCAGGGCGTGACCGCTATCGGCTTCAGCGACAAAACTCATCTGCTCATGACCCATCTACTGTACACGTGCCTTCACACACCACTCCCTATTCCCGGAAATTACAGATTCCCATTTAATGACAATCAACTAGCCGTGTAAACTGCATTTAGTCAAAAAACAGGCGTTCCAGGGCCTCTCCTGGTTGTGTGGCGCGCATAAACGCCTCGCCGACGAGAAAGGCGGCTACCCCCGCAGCGCGCAGGGTTGCCACCTCTTCACTGCGGCGAATGCCACTTTCGGTGACAACGATCCGCCCTTCGGGAATCTCCGGCAGCAGTTTCAGCGTGGTTTCAATCTCGGTGACAAAGCGGCGCAGGTCCCGGTTATTGATGCCGATCAGGGGCGTACGCAATTTTAATGCCCGCCGCAACTCGGCACCATCATGCACCTCTACCAGTACCGCCATACCCAGGCCCTGCGCGGTGGCTTCCAGGCTCTGTAGTTCGGCATCGCTGAGGGCCGCGACGATGAGCAGGATGGCGTCGGCCCCGATGGCGCGTGCTTCCCAAACCTGATAGGGGTCGATACAGAAATCCTTGCGCAATACCGGCAGTGTGCAGGCCTCGCGGGCGGCAGTCAGATAGAGGTCAACACCCTGAAAGTAGTGTTCATCGGTCAGGACCGATAGGCAGGCCGCCCCATGGGCTGCGTAATCCTGGGC
>NZ_JBYCKR010000322.1:0-11946 GCF_057473505.1 Acidithiobacillus sp. TH-A35
CAGGTCGCAATTTTCACGAAAATTACTGGGGCGCAGTGGCACTGATGCCGGGACGTTGGCGCAAGGCGTGCATCCAGGTCGTCAAATCCGGGAATTGCAGCAAGAAATCCGGTGCGCGCAGATCGACATAACCGACCGCGGCGATGGTCGCAATCTGCGCCAGATTCAACACCGGCGCTGCGGCCACATCTTTCCACACGCACGTCTCCTCCTGCAGCACCGCCAATGCGGCAAGCACCTTGCCGCGGGCACGCTGCAACATACCGGCATCCTGGCAATCTTTACTGTGGCGTTGCTCCAACACCCAGGCAACCGTGGTATCCATAATACCGCTGGCCAGCGCCTCAATCCGCAATGTCTCAATGCGGGCCTCCGGATCATGGGGGATGATGGCTGGTTCGGGGTGCAGAATTTCCAGATATTGGATGATCACTGCTGAGTCATATACGGCCGAGCCGTCATTACGCACCAGCACGGGGATCTTGCCCAGGGGATTGTGCTCCAGTGCGCCATGGTCAGCGACGCGGAGATCCACCCACTCCAAAGCACAGGGGATGTTTTTTTCCAGCAGTGCGATACGCACCTTCCGGGCATAGGGGCTGGTCTGCGTAGCATAAAGTCGCATCTTCATCTCTCCTTTTCCGCTGAGTCTGGGCCACTATCTGCTATCATGACGAAAGCATCGCCCCAAGCCAACCCCAGAAAGATAAGCAGACCATGAATTACGACCATCATTATCACGCTGGCAATGCTGCCGACTGCATCAAGCATCTGGCCCTGAGTCTCACTTTGCAAGCCCTGATCCGTAAGGACACGCCGCTCGCTTACATCGACACCCACGCGGGCGCGGGACGATATACACTGAGCGCGCAAGGGGAACACTTGCAAGGCGTTGCGCGCCTCTGGGCGGACCGGCGCAGCCTGCCGCATGCGGGCGCCTGGCTGAAAATCATCAGCAATGAGAACAGCGACGGCGTATTACGCCACTATCCCGGCTCACCCGTCCTCGCCGCCGCCCTGCTCCGGCCTGCTGACCGGATGGTGCTCTGCGAACAACAGCCCGAAGTAGCGACGCGTCTGCGCAAGGCGATGGGCAAGCGGGCGCACACCAGCATCATCGGCGAAGACGGTTATCGCGCCCTCTTCGGGCTGATTCCCCCGCCTGAAAAACGTGGCCTGATCCTGATCGATCCGCCCTTTGAACGCAGAGATGAATGGGAGCGCCTTGCGGACACCCTGATCCGCGCCTATCAGCGCTGGCCGCAAGGGGTGTATCTCGTCTGGTACCCGGTAAAAATCCGCGGTACGATCACCAGGCTGCGGCAGGCTTTGCGCGAGCGCCTACCCGCTTTTGCCTGCGAACTGTTGCAGATGCCGGAAGAAGGCCGGGAACAGCTCTTCGGCAGCGGACTGATCATGGTGAATCCACCCTGGGGTCTGCGCGAGGCACTGACCGCCGCCCTGACGGAACTGGGTCCGCTGCTCTGCGCGCCACAAAGTGGTGGGCTGTGGTCCCTGCATTGCCAGGGCTGGCCGGGTCCGGAAAAGAGTTAGCCGGTGTATGCCAGACGCCGCCACCCGGACCCGTCGGCGCACGCTTTAACGGATGATTTATCAACAAGGAACCACCATGAGCACCCCGACACTGCCCAATATCGACCATGTGCGCAAACTGCTCCTCTACGGCGGTCCCCTGGCGCAGCTTCAGGGGGAACTGGTCAAGCAACCCGGCCAGGAAATCAGTGTTGCCGTACTTTATCAACTGGCCCTGCGCCATGGCGTCATCAGCCCGACGGCGGCGCGGGAGGGACTCGCCCTGCTCGCTGCAGCAGGTACCGCCGGTGATACCGGGCGTATCATCCTGGAACAGGTGCTGGCCGAAGGGGATTTTCTGGCCGTGCGGGTGATGCGTTGAGCGATCGTGACCATGCGCCTGTATAGCTGGAACGTGAATGGCTGGCGCGCCGCCTGCCGCAAGGGTTTGCGCGAATGGGTCGCGGCGGCGCAGGCGGATGTGCTCTGCTTCCAGGAAATCAAGGCCGATCCGGACCGCCTGCCTGCGGCGGAAACCGCACTGGAGGGTTACGATGACCGCTGGGCGGTCGCCGAACGCCCGGGTTACAGCGGCGTCGCCACCTTCAGCAGAGCGCCCTGCCAGCCACTGGCAACGGGCCTGGGCATCCCATGCTTCGACCGGGAAGGCCGCGTGGTCATCACCGACTGCGGTGATTTCGACTTGTATAACGTCTACTTCCCCAACGGCAAGAAGGATACCGAACGCCTTGCCTTCAAACTGGATTTCTATGCCGTCTTCCTGGAGCTGATTAACGCCCGGGTCGCCGCCGGCCGGGCGGTGGTATTCTGTGGCGACGTCAACACCGCCCATCAGGCCATCGACCTCGCCCGCCCCAAAGAGAACGCGAAAATATCCGGCTTTCTCCCCGAAGAACGGGCCTGCCTGGACCAGTGGGTAGCGGCGGGCTGGGTGGATAGCTTCCGTCACCTGCACCCGGACGCGGCGGACTATTCCTGGTGGAGCCAGCGCACCGACGCCCGCGCCCGCAATATCGGCTGGCGCCTCGATTATTTCTGGATACATGAAAGCCTGTTGCCGCGCCTGCGCGGGGCCGGGATTGCCACCGATGTGACCGGCTCCGATCATTGCCCGGTCTGGCTGGAGTTGGACTGAATGAACCTTGAACAATATGCCGCCTTCGCTATCACCACACTGCATACGGTAACCGATTTCCGGCGTTGGGGGGCCAGCCGTTTTGCCGCTGCCGGGCTCGACTTCAGCCAGGGCCAACAGCAACCCCGCGCCGAAGCCGACACCCTCATCGCGCGGGCGCTGCACCTGGAGCCGGAAGACCTTGCAGATCTGGGCGCAGCCCGTCTGCTGGACAACGAAAAGACCACGATTCTCAACCACTTTTATCAGCGGGAAATGCTCCGCCGTCCTGCCGCCTACATCACCGGCGAAGCCTGGTTTGCCGGACTACGTTTTAGCGTCGATGAACGCGTCCTCATTCCCCGCAGCCTGCTTGAACCGTTCATTGAAGAGGGCTTCGCACCCTGGGTAGAGGAGCCGCAGGTGCAGCGCATTTTGGAGATCGGCACGGGCTCCGGCTGTATGGCCATCGCCCTGGCCCTGCGCTTTCCGGATGCCGAAGTGGATGCAGTAGATATTTCCGCCGAGGCCCTCGCCGTAGCCCGCACGAATGTGCAACGCTATGGCCTGGAGGAGCGCGTGCACCTGCATCAGTCCGACCTCTTCGCCGCATTGGATGGACAGCGCTACGACCTGATCCTCAGCAACCCGCCCTATGTGGACGCGGCGGCCATGGCAGAGCTGCCCCCAGAATACCGGCACGAGCCCCGTCTCGCCTTGGCCGCCGGCGATGATGGCCTGGATTGCCTGCTCCCCCTGTTGGAGCAGGCGCCGCATCACCTGCAGGCGGGCGGCGTCCTGGTGGTGGAAACCGGTGATGCCGAAGAGGCCCTCATCCGTCGCCGTCCCGACCTGCCCCTGATCTGGCTGGAGCATCCGGCGGGCGGCTCCGGCGCCTTTCTGGTCGTAGCCGCGGCCGACGGCGGATTTTAGAGACCCATGCAGGCTCAGTCCGGCGTCGCCGGTCGATCCAGGAAGGCGCGCACCGCCCGCGAGTGAAATTAGCGTTAGCGTTAAATTAGGACAACTTCCAAGGATCCAACTTCGTGGAAACATCGCCGTCCCTTTCTAAAACCTGGCCCCTCTTTGCGGGGGTAGGCCTCGCCCTCGGTATGGGCTCCTTCGACGGTGCCTCGGTGCAGGGTATTTTTCCCTACGTCGCGGGCGGCCTTTCCACCAGCAGCGATCATGCCCTCTGGACCCTGACCTACTTCATTGTCCACTGGTCACTGGGGATTACCCTGATGCCCTGGACGACAGCCCGCTTCGGGATGCGCCGCGTCTTTCAGATGGCGGTTACCGTGGCTATGGTGGGCACCGTCATCAGTGCGGTGACTGACAATCTCTGGATTATGCTGCTGTCCCGTGCTCTGGAAGGCGTCGCCGCGGGGCTTCTCGTCCCCCTGAGTCAGAGTCTTTTTCTGCGCCACAGCCCCAGCCAGCACCATGGTCTGGTGACCATATTCTGGAGTAATGCCATGCTGGTGCCTTTCTTCTTCGGGCCGACCATCGGCGGCCTGCTGGCGACGGAACTGGGCTATCGCAGCATTTTCCTGCTTTCCCTACCGATCTGGGGCGTCGCCCTGTTTCTGGGCAGCATGGGCATCCCCAAAGAGCAGGGCAATCCCCAAACCCCGCCCTTCGATAGCTGGGGCTTCGGCCTGCTCTATGGCGGGCTGATGAGCATGCAAATTATGCTGGATCAGGGCGAGCAGTACGGCTGGTGGCATTCCACTTTCATTATCAAAATGACCTTATTTGCCTTTACCTTTCTGCTGCTCTTTGCCTGGCGGGAAAGCGAAACCCGGCACCCCCTGCTCCAGTTACACTTTCTGCACCGACGCAATTACTGGCTGGGTCTGCTGCTACTCTGCCTGGGCTGGGCCATGTTCATGGGCTGGGCCTCCATACTGCCCCTCTGGGCAGAGGAAACCCTCGGTTTCAATGGGTTCTGGGGGAGCTCCGTACTTATTCCCATCGGCATCGGCGCCATCCCTTTGTCGACGCTGATGGACCGTCTGCGCGGATTACTCGGGCTGCGACGGCTGGCGACCCTCTGCTTTGCCATTTTTGCCTTCGCCTATGGCAGCGCTTATCTCAGCCCCATCAGCAGTCTGAACGACCTGTTCTGGCCAGTGCTGTTCATCGGCATGGGGGTGGGTATGCTCTTCGTGCCGCTGACCATGGTGATTCTCTCCGGCCTCAGCGCTGCGGAAATTCCGTCAGCCGCCACCACCAGCAATTTCATTCGCGTCTTCAGCGCCAACATCGGGGTGAGCCTGCTGAGCGTCTACTGGACCCGCTACAGCGCCCTTGCCAGCGACCATCTGCGCGGCCACATCAGCCGTTTCGATCCGGAAACGGCGCTCTCAGCCCAACACCTGCACACCCTGATCAGTGTGCAGGCGGGCACCATGAGCATCGACAATCTGCTGCGCCTGTCCATGTGGATCTGCCTGATAGCGGCCATGGCCGCCTACGTCTTTATCATCCCGCCCAGCGCCCTGCGCAGCGCCAATGGTCCGCGCAATTACGTGGAGGAGGAAGAGGACGAGTTTTCCGCAGCAGCCAGCGCCGCCGCCAGGGAAGGCGCCACCACCACCTCCTGACGCGGCCGCGGTATTTCGATGCCTGCCTGCTCCAGGGCATCCGCCAGTGCCCAGTTATATTTGGCGCGGGTTCCGCCGGGACGCATCAGTCCCGCACGTTCCACCCAGACGATCATCTCGCAATCGTAGCCTGCATCTCCAAACGCGTTCAACCACAAGGTCGGCGGATAACGTTCGTCCCTTGCCGTCAGAGGCAAGGAGAGCGCGGTTTCTATGACCAGACTCCGCAATCGTTCCCGGTCGGTACCGTAGGGCACGCGAAACGGGATATGAATCCGCATAATCGGATCATCCAGACTCCAGTTGATCACTTCACCATTCACAAACTGGGAGTTGGGTACCAGGATATCCACATGGTCGTTGGTCACGATCTGGGTATAGCGCACGCCCAGCTTTTTGACCTCGCCATGCAGGCCGTTCTCTTTGATCTGGATGTAGTCGCCTACCTTAATACTGCGTTCAAAGAGCAGAATGAGTCCGGACGCAAAATTGCTGAAAATATTCTGCAACCCAAAACCCAGACCGACACCCACCACACCGCCCAAGATAGCCAGACTGCTGAGATTGATGCCGACTGTCTGCAGGGCAATGAAAATGCCCAGAGCAATAACGATGTAGTAGGTAAGCCGCGAGATGGCGTAAGCCGTGGCATGATCCAGTTGCCGGCTCAGTACCCGGCGCGTGAGCCGCCGCACCCAGGCCGCCCCCCACCATAAAAAAACCAGGATAATTAGAAACTCAACCATACCGATGGGCTCGACAACCATCCCACCGGGCAGCGTCCACGGGGTGGTAAACCAGTGCCAGAAACCTCCCAGATAATCATGCATTATGCGCATCCCCATTGATCTTCGGCTCCAGTACAGTATCCAAGATACAACAACCCCTGCCGTAAAGCGCTGGCTTGCGTTACACTAAAGCAAAAATTTCGTGCATAAGGTAGCCCTGTGAAAGCATTTGTCAGCCAGGCCCTGCAAGGGGCGCTTCAACAACTCCACGCCCAGGGCAGCATTCCAGGGATTCCCGCCACCCTAGAGCTGGATCGCCCCAAGCAGGTGGAACACGGCCATCTCGCCAGCAACGTCGCCCTGCTCCTCGCCAAAGCGGTCGGGCGCAAACCCCGCGACATCGCCAAGGATATCGTTGCGGCCCTGCCAGCCTCGGAATGGATTGCCCGCACCGAAATTGCCGGCCCCGGCTTCATCAATTTCTTTTTGCAGCCTGCCGCCTTTCACGCCGTCATCCACCGGGTGCGTACCGAAAAAGAGCGCTTCGGCGCCAACCGGAACGGCGCCGGTCAACGCCTGCAACTGGAATTCGTCTCGGCCAACCCCACCGGCCCCCTGCACGTCGGGCACGGGCGCGGTGCCGCCTATGGCGCCAGCCTCGCCAACATCCTCCGCTTTAACGGCTTCGACATCTTTTGCGAATACTATGTCAACGACGCCGGGCGGCAAATGGATATTCTCGCCGCCAGCGTCTACCTGCGCTATCTCGAAGCCGCCGGGGCGCTGCCCTGGCCCTTCCCTGAGAACAGTTATCGGGGCGACTATGTGCGCGAAATAGCGGCCCATCTCCGGGAGCAGGTCGGCGACCGCTTACAGCACGCGGCGGCCGGATTGCCGAACCTGCCCGAGATGAGCGACGGTGATATCGCCATCGACACCCTCATCGCCCATCTGAAGCAGTCCCTCGGTGCCGACTATCGCACCCTGCACAGCGCCGGACTGGACGAGATTCTCACCGACATCCGCGACGATCTGGAGGGCTTCGGTGTGCATTACGAGCGCTGGTATTCCGAGCGCAGCCTGATGGATACGGGTGCGGTCGATGCCGCCGTCGCCGCCCTCGAAAAAGCCGGATATTGTTACACCCAGGAGGGCGCCCTCTGGTTCCGCGCCACTGCCTTTGATGACGACAAGGACCGGGTTTTGCGTCGCGACAATGGCGCCTATACCTACTTTGCCTCCGATGTGGCCTACCATGCTGAAAAATTTGCCCGCGGCTTCACCCACGTCATCGATATGTGGGGTGCGGACCATCACGGCTATGTGCCCAGAGTCAAGGCCGCCCTGCGCGCCCTCGGCCTCGATGACCAGCAACTGGAAGTCGTCCTCGTCCAGTTCGCCATCCTCTATCGCGGTACGGAAAAGGTCTCCATGTCTACCCGCGCTGGCGAGTTTGTCACCCTCCGTGAACTGCGCGAGGAAGTGGGCAATGATGCCGCGCGTTTCTTTTATGTGCTGCGCCGTGCCGACCAGCATCTGGACTTTGATCTGGAACTGGCCAAAAAGCACTCCGAAGAAAACCCGGTATTTTATATCCAGTATGCCCACGCCCGGGTCTATTCCCTGCTGCGTCAGGCGGCAGAAAAGGGGCTCAGCCTGCCGTCAGCAGACGGCTTCGACCTGGAAATTCTGCAGGAGTCCCGCGAGATCGCACTTGCCGACGCCCTCTGGCGCTTCCCGGAAGTAGTGGCCACGGCGGCCCGTGATCGCGAACCACATCAGATTGCTTTCTATCTCAGGGAGTTGGCTGCAGCCTTCCACACCTACTACAATTCGACCAGAATTCTGGTGGAGGAGACGCCGCTGCGCCACGCCCGCCTGACGCTCTGTCTGACCGTCGCACAGAGTATTGCCAATGGGTTACGGCTGCTTGGCGTCAGCGCGCCGGAACAGATGTAAGGGATCATGCGCGATTACAAAAATCAAACCAGCCGCCCGCGAGTGCAGGAGCCGCGCCCGCCCGTCACGCCACGACAGCCGGTAACACCGGAAGATGACACCGACGAAACGCCCCCCCCGCCGGCACGGCGCTGGCCTTGGGTATTGCTGCTTCTGGTGATCGCGCTGAGTGCGGGGGTCTGGTGGTGGATCGCGCAGATCCCCATCACCACAGGAAAGCTCGGTCTAATCAGTGCCGGAACGGGACTATCGGCAGCGACGGCCTCCAGCAATAGCGCACCTGCAACCGCGCAGAAACAGCCTCTTAGCCCGGCAGCCACCCACCCTTCAGCATCACCACCGGCTACCCTGGCTACTACACAAACTCCGGTGCGCAGCCCGCTCGCCGTCGCCACCTCCAGCAGCGCCGCTGCGGCCTCCACAGCCGCCACCCGCAGCGGCGTCGATTTCAATTTTTATCAGATATTGCCCGCCATGCATGTGGATATTCCTGCCGACATCCTCGGTAGCGGCCCCGGTATTCCCAGTGCAGCGACCGCCAGCAGTATCAGTGTCGTTCACCAGCCGGTGACCATTCAGGTGGGCGCCTTCACCAACCGCGCCGCCGCCGTCGTCCTGCGCGATCGCCTCGCCCTGCTGGGGGTCAGCACCCAGATGGAAAAGGCGGAAGCGGGCGACAACAACACCCTCTATCGGCTCCGCACCAACACCTTCGATTCTCTGGCAGCGGCCCAGCCCACCCTTGCCAAAATCCGCGGCATGGGCATCACCCCGCTGCTGCTGGGCAGCGGAATCATCGGCTCCGGGGTCAATGCACCGCTGTCGCAATCTCCAACGCCTTAATCGCGGCAGCCGGGGTTTCCTGGCCACTCAGCACCCGGTCCAGCCCTGGCAGGTAGTGGTTGATGGTCTCCACGCCAACCAGCAGATAAGGACGCAGCAGGGCAGTGCTCAACACCGTGGCAGGCGCCTGGAGAATCGTCTTGAAGTTGATTTCTCCATCCTCCATATCGAGCTCAAAGTTACCCAGAGCCAGTCCATAGTTGGCACGGGTCAGAAACTCCGCCACCGCCAGGCGTTTTTCCCTCGTTATCTCCAGATTCTGGGGGCGCAGGTAAAACAGGATACGCTCCCGTTCGCCATGCACATGGCAAAAAATGTCCAGAACGCCATTAGGTACCTGCAACGCGCAAGTGAGGACCGGATAATCGGGCAGTGTTTTCGCTTCCCATTCCAGTTCGGCAAACAGTTTCTCGGCAACTTCCAAATGATTCATGATCGGTTTCCCTGTTCAACTGTGGCCTCGGCGAGGCGAAAAAAGGCGGCCTGATCCAGCGTCTCGGCGCGGCAGCCGGGATCGATCTGCAAACCCCGCAAGTCGTCCGCACTCAAAATGCCGCGCAGATTATTGGCGAGCGTCTTGCGGCGCTGGGCAAAGCTGGTGGCCACAATCCGCGCAAAAGGCGCCTGCAAATGGAGTGGTAGCAACCCTGGACGATGCGGTACCAGGCGCATGAAGGCCGAATCCACCTTGGGCACCGGAAAGAAATTGCCCGGAGCCACCGTGAACAGGGATTCCACCGCGCAGTGCGCCTGTATCATCACCGATAGCCGACCGTAGGCTTTGGTTCCCGGCACCGCCACCATGCGGTCCACCACCTCTTTTTGCAGCATGAAGTGCATATCCCGCACCTGTTCCGCGTGTTCCAGTATATGAAAAATCAGCGGCGTCGCCACGTTGTAGGGCAGGTTACCGACTACCCGCAGGATATTCCCGGCGCCAGCCAGTGCCGCGAAGTCGACCTCCAGCGCATCGGCCTGCATGACCTGTAGCTGCTCCGGCGGCGCGAGCGCGCGTAAACCGGCAATCATATCCCGATCCAGCTCTACCACCGTCAACTGCGGCAAGAGGCGCAGCAGAGCCCTGGTCAGCGCCCCCGGCCCCGGCCCGATTTCCACCAGTTGATCGCCCGGCACGGGGCGAATAGCTGCCACAATACGCTCAACGATCTGCGGCTGAACCAGAAAATTCTGTCCGAAACGCTTTTTTGCACGCGGCAGGCGCCCCTCTTGCAACATTAGCGCACCTTCATGCTATATTCGGTCGACGCCTCCAGCAGGCGATGCGAAACGGAAAGTCTATGCACCTCGTGCTGCGCCTTGACGTCGGTGGTCGTCCCATGGCCTGGGAAACCTGGGAAGAAGCCGCCGCCCACTATGTCCGGGGTAATGTTGCCTGGACCCTCGGGAATCCTTTTTTCACCGCTCACGGTGGCGTATGCCGACGCAGTGGCATTCACTCGCAACTGGACATTCATCCGGTGATTGCGGTACGCGGTCGGCATCTGGGCAAAATTCGCCCTCCCGCCCTCTCCAATCAAACCCTGTTCCATCGTGATCACCATCTGTGCATGTACTGCGGCAAGCATTATCCGGTCCGTGAGCTGACCCGTGATCATATCATCCCCATCTCCCGCAAGGGCAGAGACATCTGGACCAATGTGGTAACGGCCTGCCGCAGCTGTAACAGCCGCAAGGACAACCGCACTCCCGATGAAGCCCACATGCCCTTACTGGCCGTGCCTTTTACCCCGACCTGGGCAGAATATCTGTTGCTCAGTAACCGCCGTATTCTCGCCGACCAGATGGAATTCCTGCTGGCCCAGGTGCCTGAGGGACGCCAGCGGATCGTTTAAACAGGCCCATACGGGCAGGTCAACGGTCTGGCCCATCAACAGTTTGCTGTACGCCGGTTGCGGACGATTTCTGCCGCAGCCTCCAGGGCATGGAGAAGACTTTCTCCCTGAGCACGACCGCTACCCGCCACGTCCAGCGCCGTGCCATGATCAACGCTGGTACGCACTATCGGCAGTCCCAGGGTAATATTCACTGCCTCGCCAAAAGCGTGATATTTCAAAACCGGCAGCCCCTGATCGTGATACATGGCCAGTACCGCATCGGCATCTTCCAGCAGTCGCGGGGTAAAGAGGGTATCCGCAGGCCAGGGTCCGGAAACGCGCATCCCCTCTTTTTGCAGAGACTGAATGACCGGGGTAATCACCTCGATTTCTTCGCGACCGAGATGCCCCCCCTCCCCAGCGTGAGGATTCAGTCCGGCCACCAGAATACGAGGTGCGGCCAGGGCAAAATCCCGAATGAGGGATGTGTGCAAAATGCGCAGGGTCGTTTCCAGACCACTGCGGGTAATGGCTGCAGGTACTTGTGCCAGAGGGAGGTGGGTGGTGGCCAGGGCAACCCGCAAACCGCGCCCCGCGAGCAGCATGACCATCTCATCCTGACCGCAGGCGGCCGCAAGATATTCGGTATGCCCGGTAAAAGGAATGCCCGCATCATTGATGATGCCCTTATGGACGGGAGCGGTCACCAGGGCATCAGCCAGGCCGGTGCGCAGCAGAGCCAGCGCTTTATCCAGGCTGCTCAACACTGCCGGGGCGTTGGCCGGATCCAGATGGCCTGGCCGGCAGGGGTGGGCCAGCGGGAGATGCAGCACTCGCAATACCCCCGGCTCTATGGCTGGCCAGTCATCGCCCTCCTGCCAGGCCTCCAGTCTTACGGGTAGTCCCAGCAGCAGCGCCCGGCTGCGCAGGCAATGCATATCCCCCAACAGCAATACACCGGCAGAGAGGGGGTGAGCGGCCAGCTGCAGACAAATATCCGGTCCGATTCCCGCTGGCTCCCCAACCGTCAGCACCAGTCGCGGCAAGCTGTTCATTCCGACTCCTCTGGCAGCATTTCCACAATCCCCTCCGGCCCTTCCACCCGCTGCGGCAAACGCAGTATGCGCGCCCGAATCAAACGGTCACGAATATCCACCGTCAACACATCAGCGACCTTCACTTCGGCACCAGCCTTGGCGACCCGACCATTGATGTGCACGCAGCCTGCGTCACAAATTTCCTTGGCCAGGCTGCGGCGTTTGATCAGCCGCGACATTTTCAGAAACAGATCCAGACGCATGTCA